>JBIKKQ010000233.1:0-4672 GCA_044360305.1 Pirellulales bacterium | reverse complement strand
CCCCTCCAGCCGCTGCCCTGGGGGCGGGCACGAGCTCGACCGCGAGGTCGGGGGCTGCTTCGGTGGACGGTTCCTCCGGCCAGGGCAGCGCCACGCCCCAGCGTTCCGGCGCCCCGGCCGGCAGGCAGGAGCGGGGCGGGCACGAATCTCCGCGGCGATCCGCTGGCAGCGGCCAGGCAGCCGCCACGACCCGGCCGTCGAGCCGGCCGGCGACGACCGCGTAGCGGCCCGTGGATCGCAGCCGCCAGGTGACCGCCGTCTCCGCGACCCGGGCCCGGACCCGGACGACGGGCCCGGTGCCGGGCGGGCGGGGAACGTGCACGATCGCCGCGAGGCCGACGTCCCGCACGGGCAGGAGCAGGATGCTGCCGGCGCCCGCCAGTGGTTCGTCATCCAGCACCTCGCCCGCGGGCCACGAGCAGTGCGTGCGTCCCGACCCGATCGTCGGCTCCGACCCGGCCGCCGGCCGGTCCGCGGCGACAGGGCTGCCCATCTCGGCGAGGCGACGCGGCCCCTTGAGAACCGTCTCTCCGTCGATGGCGACGTCGCCGGCCACGATCGCGATCGCCTCCCCCGGCAGGCCGACGACCCGCTTGATCACCGGCGTGCCGTCAGCCGTGGCGAGCACCCAGCGGTCGAACCGGCGCGGCACCGCCAGCCGGTCGCGGAGCGGCAGCAGACCGCTCCTGACGACGTCGCCGGGCAGCAGGCCGGGGGCCATCGACGGCCCTTCGACCGCGTACTGTATCGGCCAGAGCAGGCCGGCGACGATGCCGGCGAGGAGCACGACCGCGGCCCGGCCGAACCGGCGCTGCCAACGGCGGAGGGGCCGCGCGCAAGTCATGCCCGCCCCTTCATCGGTCCGTCAACCGACGGCGACCCACTGCCGGCTCCGGGCGCTGGCCAGCACGGCTTCGCAGACCTTCTGCGTCTCCAGGGCGTCGCGGAACGTGGGCGGGCAGGGCTTTTTCTTGGCGTAGGCCTCGAGGAAGTCGGCCACCTGGTGGACGAAGCTGTGCTCGTAACCGATCGCCAGCCCCGGCACCCACCACTTGTCCATGTAGGGATGGTCGCCGTCGGTCACATGGACGCTCTTCCAGCCGCGCATCGGCCCCGCGTCCTTGTAGTCGAAGACCTGGAGCCGGTGGAGGTCGTGCAGATCCCACTTCAGGCTCATCTTCTCGCCGTTGATCTCGAACGTGTACAGCGCCTTGTGGCCGCGGGCGTAGCGGGTGCTCTCGAAGAGCCCGAGCGAGCCGTTGGTGAAGTGGCAGAGGAACGAGCAGGCGTCGTCGATCTTCACCGGCTCGACCTTGCCGGTGAGCTGGTGCGTCCGCTCCTTGACGAACGTCTCGGTCATCGCCGTGACGTCGCTGACGCCGCCGTTGAGCCACAGGGCCGTGTCGATGCAGTGGGCGAGCAGGTCGCCGGTCACGCCGCTCCCCGCCGCGGCGGCATCGAGCCGCCACAGGGCCGCGCCCCCCTGGGGAAGGTCGGCGGAGATCGTCCAGTCCTGGAGGAACTCGGCCCGGTAGTGGAACACCCGGCCGAGGGCCCCGGAGTCGATGATCTGCTTGGCGAACGTCACCGCCGGAATTCTCCGGTAGTTGTACCAGACCGTGTTGGGCACGCCGGCCTTCTCGACCGCCGCGCACATCCGCTCTCCCTCGGCCACGTCCATCGACAGCGGCTTCTCGCAGAGGATCGCCTTGCCGTGCTTCGCGGCCTCGATGGCGATCTCGGCGTGGAGATTGTTGGGCGTGCAGATGTCGACGGCGTCGATGTCGTCCGCCGCGACGAGCTTCCGCCAGTCGGTCTCGACCCGCTTGTAGCCCCAGCGGTCGGCGAAGGCCTGCGCCTTGCCGGGGTCACGGGCGGCGACGGCCTGGAGGACGGGGAGATACTCGAGGTCGAAAAAATCCTTGACCCGGTTGTAGCCGTTGGAGTGGGCGCGGCCCATGAAGCCGTAGCCGATCATGCCGATGCGGAGGGGTTTTGCCATTGCTGGGTTCCTCGTGGGTTGCGTTCGTTTGACAATCGCCGCTGCGGGGCGGCATGAGTTCGCTCGCTGACACGCTCGCGATCCTCACGCCGACCCCTCCGCTGCATTCGTGGTGGGCGGCCGTGACCGGCTGAGGGTCGCTCGTGTTTCTCTCGCCGTGACGAAGGGGCTCCGGCTCGGGGGTCAAAAAAGTGTGGTGTGGATCAGCCCCACCCGTGGGCGTCGCGGACGGCGATCATCGTGGCCAGGATCGTGTTCCAAGTCTTCGGGTTCTCGAGCGTGGCGTTGGGGAACATGCAGCCGTCCCAGCAGATGTGGCGGATGCCCCGGTCGGCCGCCCCCTCCAGCCACAGCCCCGCGCACTTCACGATGTCGAGTTTCCCCTTGGGGTCGTCTGCCGGGCAGTGCTTGCCGGTCTTGTCGTGGGCGCCGGCTCCATGGACCTCGCCGTCGTTCTGGGCGACGTGGAAGTCGATGGTCCACGGCCGGAGCTTGGCGACCATCGTCTCGTAGGCGGGCCAGAAGTCGGCCTCGGTGTAACCCGGCCTTACCAGGGCGTTCTCGGGGGCGTTGTAGCCGAGCAGGTACAGGTAGGTGTGGGCGAGGTCGGCCTGGAAGCCGAGCGTCTCCGGCATGCCCACCTCTTCCAGCAGGTCGAGCATGTCCTTCCAGGAGTGCATGCCGGCCCAGCAGATCTCCCCCTCGGCCGCGAGCCGCTGGCCGTGGTCCTTGGCGATCTTCGCCGCCTCGCGGAAGGTGGCGGCGATCTTCGTGGTGTTGGCCTGCGGGTTCTCCCGCCACTTGGCCACGCCGAATTCGGCCGAATCGATGCGGATCACGCCGTACTTCCGCACCCCCTGCCGCTCGAACACGTTCGCGATCCGACAGGCCATCCTCACGGCGGAGAGGAACTTCTCGCGGGCCGCCGCGTCGCCCATCGCCGAGTCGCCCACGGTGCCCGGCCAGACCGGGGCCACCAGCGACCCGACCGCGAAGCCGTGCTTCGCGATCAGCTCCGCGATCCTGACGAGCTCGGAGTCGCTCGCCTCGGGATTCGTGTGGGGCAGGAACAGGAAGTAGTCGATGCCGTCAAACTTCTGGCCATTCACGTTCGCGGCGGCGGTCAGCTCGAGCATCCGTTCGAGCGAGATCGGCGGTTCCTGGCCCGGATCGGCGCCCTTGCCGACGAGGCCGGGCCACATGGCGTTATGGAGTTTGGGGGCGGCGTGCGTGGGCATGGGTCAAGAGTCCTCGGGTTCCAAACCGGTCACTGGCGGGGTGCCGGGGTTGCCGGTGCCGCCTCGCTCGGACGTTCGCTGCGGACATCCTGTCCTTCGCTCACTCGATGCCGCCTGCGCTGCGCCATCCTGGCTGCGCTGGCCGGCAACGCCGGCTCGACGGCACCGGCAACCCCTGCCTGGCAACGCGGCTTGTGTGCATCAAGTCTCACCGTGCTCATCATGCACGCCGCCCGTTGCTGGGAAGGTCGGCGTGGACGTCGGGGCCGAAGTAGCGGAGGGCGACGAGCGGGCCCGGCCCCGTGTTCTCGACCGTGTAGCCCGCGGCGGCGGCCTCGGCCGAGATGAACAGCTCGTCGGCGGTCATCTGGCCGAAGCGGATCAGGGTCGGCGTGGCGACGTCGTGGACGCCCACGCGGCCCTCCCCTTGGACGGTGATCCAGCCGCTGGCACCGGCGTCCTTGACGGTCAGCTTCGCCCCCGGCTCGAGCGTCAGCTCCTTGGCGCTGAACAATTGCCGGCCGTCGATGTGGCCGTAGACGATCCAGCGGTCGTGGACACCCGGCCCCGACCGCTGCTGGTCGAGGATCGGCTCCAGGTAGTTGCTCTCCTTGAAGTGCGTGTCGACGTTCTTCTCCCAGTCGAGCTCGCCGACGATGAAGTCGAGGTCGTGGTGTTTTTCGGTCGGCATGTCCTTGACGAGCAGGCTCCAGGGCACGGCCCGCCCCTCGACGAGCGACTGGAACATCGCGAACACGTCGCTGCCCCACTGCGGCTCGTAGGTGAGCAGCGATCCGGGGGCGTGGAGCACGCCCGGCGGAATCAGCCAGCCCGTGCCGCGCTTCAGCCGGTAGGCCTTGGCGAGGTCGAGGATGCCGTTGTCCCCGCGGTTCCAGTTCTCCAGGCAGCGGAGCACGTCCCCCTTCGTCGTCCCCGGCTCGAGGCCCATGAAGGTGTAGGGGAAGTGGTTGTCGCAGTTGTTGTACTGCGGCGGGAAGTAGTAGCTCTCCGGCTTGCCCTCCTGGCCCACCAGTTTGGCGTCGTCGAACGACTGGTGCATGTGGTGGGGGATCGGTCCCATGTTGTCGAAGAACTTCGAGTACACGGGCCAGCGCTGGTAGCGGTCCCAGATCGCGGCTCCCACGAGCCGGCCGCGGCCCTCGCTGACCGCGTCGCGGAGCAGGAACCGCTCCCCGTCGAAGGCGCACCACGACAGTCCCTCGTCGGGCAGCCGCCCATCGTTGGCCGCCTCGGTGGTGCTGGCGAACCAGCGCTCGTCGATGCCCCCCCGGTCGAGCCCGTAGGCGTAGTAGTCGTCGGGGTGTAGGCGGATCCGCTTGCCGGGGTGGAGGAAGCTCCGCGGCACCCAGGTCGGCGTCAGCCGGAGAATGCCTCGGCCGGCGTCCATGGCCCGGTCGAGGGCGGCGGCCGG
>JBIKKQ010000234.1:0-4672 GCA_044360305.1 Pirellulales bacterium | reverse complement strand
CTCCGCGCAAGCGATGACCGCACCTGGCTTTCGCGCCGTCGCAGCCGACACAGCGTCTGCTCCGGCTTGGGGTCGCCGGGCAAAGCCCGGCTCCGCGCAAGCGATGACCGCACCGTTGCTGGGCTCGGAGGCGGCGGATCGGCGGAAGCTCGAGGAGCGTGAGGCGACCTTGCCTCAGCGACGAGACTTCTGCCGTCCGCCGGCGGGTTGGGCCGAACGACCGGCGGGTTGGGCCGAACCACCACCCGAATCCGCCGCCGTTCGCTCACCCCTCCCACTGCTCGATGAGTTGCACGGTCCAGGGCGTCGTGAAATCGGCCCGTTCCACGGGGATGCCGGCGGCCACGACCGCCGCCACGATCGCGGAGAACGGCCCCCGAGCCGGGACGTGCCCGCAGACGACCGTGTCGTCGTCGATCGCCCGCGGGTCCACGGCGAGCGATGCGAGAAGCCGGGCCGCGTCGGCCGCACGACCCGGGCAGACCAGCGTCCGCGACCAGGTGCGATCCGCGGCGAACGCCGCGGCCTCGGCCCTGCCCTCGGCCACCAGCCGCCCCTCGCGCAAGACCGCCACGTCGGTGAAGCAGCCCGGCACGACGCCGTCGTCGATCGCCGCGAGCACGGTGCGGCCCATCAACAGCGCATCCTCCAGCAGCCGCTCGAGGTCGGCGCGTTCCAACGGATCGAGACCGATGAACGGGTCGTCGAGCAGGAGCACCTGTGGATCGTGGAGCACCGCCCGGGCCAGCAGGAGCCGCCGGGCCGATCCGGCCGGCAGGGCCTCGACCGGGTCGTCCGCCCGCAGGCCGAGGCCGGCCATGGTGAGCGCCTTGCCGACCGCGGCCCGCAGCATGCCGCCCCGCAAGCCGGCCGTGGTGGCGAACAGTTCGAGAAACTCGCCGACGCGCAGGCCCGACCATTCGGGCATCCTGTCGGGCACGTAGCCAATGAGCCGGCGCACGGCGGACGCCTCGCGGCGGGCCGACCGGCCACCGACGAGCACATCGCCCGAATGGATCGGGATCGCGGTGGCCGCGGCCGCCAGCAGCGAACTCTTGCCCGCGCCGGTCCGGCCGAGCAGGGCCAGGCCGCGGCCCGCAGGGAGGTCGAGCGACACGCCGTCCACTACCACCACGCCGCCGCGGTCGATCCGCAGCCGGTCGCAGCGGATCATCGCCCGGCCTGCGGTTCCGCCGGCCCGCCGCTGCCCTGCCCCGCCAGCCGCGCCGCGGTCATCTCGATCGCCACCAGCATCCCCTTCGCCTTGTTGACCGTCTCCTCGTACTCGCCCGCCGGGTCGCTGTCGGCCACGATGCCGGCACCCGACTGCACGTACGCCCGTCCCCCGGCCACCACGACCGTCCGCAGGGCGATGCAGGTGTCCATCGAGCCGGCGAAATCGACGTAGCCGACCGCGCCGGCGTAGGGGCCGCGCCGCACCGGCTCGAGTTCGTCGATGATCTCCATGGCCCGGATCTTGGGGGCGCCCGACACCGTTCCCGCCGGCAGGCAGGCCCGGAGCGCGTCGAAGGCCGTCAGCCCTGGGCGGAGGCGGCCGGTCACGTTGCTGGTCAGGTGCATGACGTGGCTGTAGCGCTCGATCGCCATCACGTCGGAGAGCACCACGCTGCCGATCTCGGCGACCCGGCCGACGTCATTCCGGCCGAGGTCGATCAGCATCACATGCTCGGCCCGCTCCTTCGGGTCGGCGAGCAGTTCCGCGGCCAGCCGCTCGTCCTCCGCGGCCGTGCGGCCGCGGCGCCGCGTGCCCGCCAGCGGGCGAACGGTGACGGTGCCGTCGATGCACCGCACCATGATCTCCGGCGAACTCCCCACCAGCGTGCACGCCGGCGTCCGCAGGTAGAACATGAACGGGCTCGGATTGACCACGCGGAGCGTGCGATAGAGTTCCAGCGGCGGACCGGCGAAGGGCACGTCCAGCCGCCTGCTGAGCACGACCTGAAACACGTCCCCCGCGCGGATGTACTCGATCGCCCGCTCCACGGCCGCCAGGAACGATTCGCGGTCGAAGGCCGTGCGGGCGGTTCCGTCGGCGAGACAGCGCGGATCGGACGGCGGTCCGATGTCGGCCGCGGGGGGCCAGGCCGCCGGGGCGAACAGCCGCTCGATCGTGGCGTCGATCCGCCGGCAGGCGGCGTCGTAGGCGGCGCGAAGGCCGGCGGGGGAGTCGTCGTCGATCCGGGCGAGGACGACGACGTCGATCGACTTGGAGACGTTGTCGAACACGACCATCCGGTCGTAGAACGAGAACGACAGGTCGGGCAGCCCGAGGTCGTCGGCCGGCGGCGTCGGGAGCCGCTCCCAGGAGCGGACCGCGTCGTAGGCGGCATGACCCACGACGCCGCTGGTGAACGGCGGCAGTTCCGCCAGGCGGGCCGGCCGATGGTCGGCCATCCGGCGCTCCAGTTCGGCGAGCGGGTCGGCGCAGGCGAATCGCTCCGTCTCGGTCCCGTCTGGGCCCGTGATCCGGACCGTGCCGGCGCTGGCCTCGAGCCGGAGGAACGGGTCGGCGGCGAGGAAGCTGTACCGTCCCACCCGCTCCCCGCCGACGACGCTCTCGAACAGGCAGGCTGCCTGGCCGTCGTCGATCCGGGCGAAGGCCGACAGTGGCGTCAGGCTGTCGGCGAACAGCCGACGGTAGACCGGCACCAGCCGGCTCGTTCGGGCCAGTTCGGCGAAACGCTGCCTGTCGGGGAGATGCGGCATCGGGACGGGACGCGGGCGAACCTGAAGGCGTGGGCCGACCTGGACGGGCCGGCGTGGGACGCTGAGACTACCCGTGGCATCCGCGGCCAACAACACGTCCGCGGGCCCCCGCCGGGGAAATCCCCGGCGCCGGCGCGGCGGCGGTCCGCTATGATTCGAGCGGGTGGAGAGCCCGGTTCGGCGGAGGTGATGGATGAAGTGCCAGAAGTGCGACAAGCAGGCGGTGTTCCACATCACCGAACTGGAGACGGGGGACGTCCGCGAACTGCACCTCTGCGAGGACCATGCCCGCACCTACCTCAACCAGTCCGAGGCCGGGGGCGGCGAGGGCGCGACGGAGCAGGCGGCCGGCCCCGGCGGCGGCCTCGCGGGTCCGCTCGGAGTGGCGCAGACCGCGGGTGAACTGGCGATCCTCGACCAGAAGTCCTGCCCGATGTGTGGGATCACGTTCTTCGAGTTCCGCAACCAGGGGCGGCTCGGCTGCCCGCACGACTACGTCCATTTCGAGAAGGAACTGGAGCCACTGATCGCCAACATCCACGGCGGAATCACGCACACCGGCCGCCGTCCCTCCCGGCCGGCAGGCGGGCCGCTGCCGGAGGATACCGCGGAATTGACTGGCCTGATCGGCCTGCGGCGCGGCATGAAGGAGGCGATCACCCACGAGGACTACGAGAAGGCGAAGGAGGACCGGGACGCGATCCGCGTCATCGAAGACCGCTGGCTCGGTCCCCCGACCCCCTGACCTCCCGCGCTCCCGACCATGAAACAGGCAATGAAACTCGAATCGATGACGCAGGCCGTGGGCGAGTGGCTGCGCGGCACCGGGCCCGAATCGGACATCGTAATGAGCAGCCGCGTGCGGCTGGCCCGCAACGTGGCCCAGTATCCGTTCGTCAGCCGGGCCTCGGATCAGGACCGGGCCGACGTCGATCGGTTCCTGCGTGAGCGGATCGGCGCCGCCCCGCTGGGCCCGACGCTGGAGTACATCGACGTCGGCCGGCTGGAGGAACTCGACCGCCAGTTCCTCGTCGAGCGGCAGCTCATCAGCCGCGAGCTGGCCGAGGCCCAGGGAGCCCGCAGCGTCGCGATCGACGGCCACGAGCAGGTGAGCCTGATGATCAACGAGGAGGACCACCTGCGGATTCAGTGCATGCACAGCGGCCTCGACCTGAAGGGCGTGTGGGAGCAGATCCGGGGGGTGGACGAGCAGATCGAGAAGGTCGTGCCCTACGCCTTTCATCCGCGGTTCGGCTACCTCACCGCCTGTCCGACGAACGTCGGTACCGGGATCCGGGTGAGCGTCATGCTGCACCTGCCGGCGCTGGTGATCACGCGGCAGATCGACAAGGTGTTTCGCAGCCTGCACAAGATCTCGCTGGCCGTCCGCGGTCTGTACGGCGAGGGCTCGCAGGCGATGGGTGACTTCTATCAGATCTCCAACCAGACCACGCTCGGCCGCACGGAGGAGGAGCTCGTCGAGCAGGTCGGCGACGTGGTGCCGGTGCTCATCGACTACGAGCGGCGGGCCCGCGAGTTCCTCGTGCGCGAGACGCAGCAGAACGTCCACGACCAGGTGAGCCGCGCCTACGGGATCCTGCGGACCGCCCAGACGATCAGCGCCGAGGAGACGATGCAGCTGCTGTCCCGTGTGCGGATGGGCGTGCTCCTCGGGCTCATCGGCGACCTGAAGATCTCCGACATCAACGTCCTGCTCGTGCGGACGCAGCCCGCCCACCTGCAGAAGCTCCGCGGCCTCGAGCTCGACACCAAGGACCGCAACATCGAGCGTGCCCGCTACCTGCGGCAGCATTTCGAGGCGGGCGGCCCCGGGTCCACGAACTGAATTTCGCGCCGTCGCAGGCTGCCTTTCGCGCCGTCGCAGCCGACACGGCGTCTGCTCCGGCTTACGGTCGCCGGGCACAGCCCGGCTCCGCGCAGGCGA
>JBIKKQ010000232.1:0-4679 GCA_044360305.1 Pirellulales bacterium | reverse complement strand
CAGCCGTTCCGGGAGCAACTGATCGGGTGCCGGAAAACGCGGCACCAGCCTCACCAGCCGCCCATCGGCTCAAATGCCTATCGACATGGTTGCGGAAGTGCCATTGGCCGGACTATCCATAGTCGATCGGCCTCAAGATCAAGCTGCCCGCCGAGCAGCAGCCGAACCCGTTCATCACGCCGGAACTGTGCTTCCAGTTCAAGTACTTCGCCCTGCGGAAGTTCCACTTTATCCTCCGGGCGGCGGCGGTGGTGCTCTTCCCTGGCGGCTTCGGCACGCTCGACGAGATGTTCGAGACGCTCACGCTGCGACAGACACACCGCATGCAGCCGGTGCCGATCATCCTCTACGGCCGCGACTACTGGGCGAAGGTGATCGACTTCCAGCACCTCGCCGACTGCGGCGTGGTCTCCGACCACCACCTCGACCTGTTCACCTACGCCGAGACGCCGGCCGAGGCCTGGCAGCAGATCCTCGACTTCCACGCCCGCGCGGCGGTCGCGGCGGAGTAGCGGGCCGATGACCGACCGCCCCGCCGCCGCCGCAGCCACCCCGCGCCCGGTGGCGCTCGTCGTCGGCGGGGGCAGCGGCCTCGGGGCCGCGGTCGTGCAGGCCTTCGCGGACCGCGGCTGGGCCGTCGCGATCCACGCCCATGCCTCGTTCGCTCAGGCACGGGCGACGGTGGAGGCCCTGGCCGCCGCCGGCGTGCCGGCCCTGGCGGTGACGGCGGACCTGCGTGACGAGGGGCCGGTGCGGGTGGTCGTCCGCCGCGTCGCCGCGCACTTCGGCCGGCTCGACGCGGTCGTGCACTGCGCCGCCGTGCGCCGCGAGACGCCGCTTGCCGACCTCGCGGCCGACGACCTGCGGGCCGCCCTCGACGTGGGGCTCGTCGGCGCGGTCGTGCTCGCCCAGGAGGCCGGGGCCGTCATGGCCCGTCAGGAGACCGGGGGCACGATCGTGCTCGTGGCCGATCGGGAAGCGGATCCGCCGCGGCCCGGCCACCTCGCCGCGACGCTCGTCGCCGGCGCGGTCCCCGTGGCCGCCCGGGCGCTGGCCGCGGAACTGGCGGGCTCGGGCGTGCGGGTGGAGGCCCATGGACCGGAGGCCGGCGCGACCGCCGCCGCGGTGGCCGCGGCCGTGGTCGGCCGCATCGCGACGCCGACCGTGGGCCCGTGAGCCATGGGGCGGCGCGGGCCAGCGACGGCCCCCGATCGTCATGGCCGCGCTCGGAGCATGGTATGATCGTTGCATGTCGTCTGCACCTCGTCGCGTGAACCATCCGTCCACGGATGCTGCCCAGCCGGGCGACATTGATCGGTCGCAATGGCCCGTCTGGGTTGGCCGGGTCGGTGGGCCGGAGCCCAAGGCCGACTATTCTCATCTCTCGCCGTCGGAGCGGATCGAGTTGTGCTGGGAAGTGACCAAGCAGGCGTGGTCCCTCACGGGAGCGCTGCCCGATGAATCCACATTTTGTCGAGATTCTGAAAGCGTTTCGCGACGAGGCCGTTGAGTTCCTCGTCATCGGCGCCCATGCCCTGGCGGCCCACGGCCATGTGCGGGCCACGCTCGACATCGATCTGTGGGTGAAGGCCTCGCGCGACAATGCGGGCCGCACGTGGCGGGCCTTGCAGCGTTTTCGGGCGCCGCTGTCCAAGATGCACGTCGAAGACTTCGCGGAGCCCGAGGTGCTCTACCAGATCGGTCTGCCACCGAGCCGCATCGACATCATGACGAGCGTCACCGGCCTGGAGTTCGATGCTGCTTGGCCGAACAGAGTCACGGCCACGTTTGGCGACGTGACGGCGCCCGTGCTTGGTCTCGATGACATGCGGAAAGCGAAACGCGCCGCAGGCCGACTCAAGGACCTCGCCGACCTCGAAGAACTCGGCTGACGGTCCGCCGGAACAGGCCGCGGGCATGTTCATCTGCCGCGCCGTTCCGCGGGAGGCGGGGTGCGGGTCGTGGCTGGCGTTGACAGTTCCCGCTGGCGAGAGGGACTCCGCCGCCGCCCGCCCGGCCTTTTTCGAGTGCGAACCCGGGGCCAAGCGGGCTGGTGAACTTTCCGGGCCTCCGGCGACACTTCTCTGGGAACCGCCCCGCCGCCCCGCTGTACCCCGGCATGTGCCACGACCAGACCGCCGAGATCGCCGGCACGTTTCGCGACTGCCACCCCGAACTGGTGGCGTTCTTCGCCCGCCAGCATCCGGATGCCGACGCCGCCGCCGATCTGGCGTCCGAATCCGTGCTTCAGTTGCTGCGGAAGCTGGCCGCCGGCACCCGGCCGGGGTCGATGCGGGCCTATCTCTTCGGCATCGCGAAGCACGTCGGCATGGCGGCCCGCCGGCAGCGGGCCCGGGGGCCCGCGATCGTGGACGCGACGACGCTGGCCGCGGTCGCGGCCCCGGCTCCCCACGACCCCGTCGCCGCCGCCCGCGACCTGCTCGCCGGGCTGCCGGCCCGGCAGCGGGAAGTGCTCGATCTGCGGTTCGTGGCCGGCCTGTCGTACGCCGAGATCGCGGCGCGGCTCGATATTCCGCCGGGCACCGTCCGCTCACGCATCCACCATGCCGTGGCCCTGCTGCGGTCGCAGGTGCCACCCGACTGACGTCCCCCCGAGTTCCTCACGCACTTTCATCACACCGTCACCCGAGAATCGACCATGCCTTCCGCCCCGCAGCCGAACCACGGCCCGCGCATCAGCCGCGAGACCCTCCACGCCCTCGTCGTCGACGACGCCTGCGGGCAGCTCTCCGCCGACGCGGCCGAACTGCTCCATGCCTGGCTGGCCTGCCATCCCGAAGACGCCCGCGAGGCGGAGGGGATCCGCGCGGCCGTGAGCCTCGCCGGCCAGGCCTGCCGCGCGGCCGCCCCACCGGCCGTGGACTCGAACCCGACGCCGGTCCGGCGGCGGACGCGGCGACCGCCCGCGGCAGCGGTGGCGGGGGCGCTGGCGGCGTCGATCGCGGTCGTGGTGGCGATGGCCTGGCGACCGCGGCCGGTGGAGCCCGAGCCGGCGGCGCGGCCACCGATCCAGTGGACGCGCTACGTGCTCGCCGCCGATCAGTCGGGGCGGTACACGTTCAAGCCGGTCAGGCCCGGCGGCACGCCGTGACGGCGCGCGATGCGAGATTCACGGCCCCGCACCCGCGGTTCAGCCGCTTCACTCCGGAGGAGTCTGCCATGTCCCTGAAGCGTCAGGAGTCGTTGCTTCACCAAACCGCTCGGCGACCGTGGTGGTGCGCCGCCCTCGTCTGCCTGGCCGCCGTGGCCGGCTGCGAGGACGTGGACGAGCGGGTCTGGTGGGCGCCGGACGGCAGCGTGGCGGCCGTCGACGGCCGGCCGGGCCTGCGGCTCATGAAACCGGACGGCACGCTCTCGGAGCCGATCGTCGACGGCGACGTATCCGGTGTCTCCTGGCTCCCGGACGGATCGGGCTTCGTTGTCGCTCGCGCGATCGAGGTGGCGACGTGGGCCGAGGCGCAGGCGCTGCTGCCCAAGGAGGAGGTGGAGGCGATCGAGACGGCGGCGCGGATCGTGCCGGCGGTCATTCGCGGGGTCGCTGACAGCAAGGTGAAAAGTGTGAACGATCTCCTCGATCCCCCATGGTTCTTCCGGCGAGAGACTGAAAGTCTTTTCACTCTTTTCATGAAGATGGCGATCGTCGGCCTCTGCGTCCGCGATCGGTATGGCGAGGAGTTGCGAGCGGCGCTCCGCGCCTTGCCTCCGACATTCTTCGATGAGCCGGCGAATGCAGAACCCGAAGCACGCCCGCTGTCCGACGAGGAGAAGTTCGCGGAGCTGTGGCGTGAAGTGCAGAGTGGCACGATGCCGGTTTACGAACTGGCGCTCGTGCCCATTGCCGACGGACAGGTCTCGGGAAAGATCCGGTCGCTGTTCGGATCCGTACGACCGCTGTCGGGACCGGCCGTCGCACCCCGGGGAGACTGGGTCGCGGTGCGGCACGGAGCGGATCGCACGCTCGGAAGTCTTATGGTTCTCGATCTCGAGGGCGAGCAGCGGATCCAAGTGGCCGACAACGTCTGCTCCAACCCCGTGTGGCTGGCCGACGGCGTGTCGCTGGCCTACGTCACCGCCGGGTCCGGCGACGCGGGCCCGGCGGCCGTCAAGACGCTCGAGCGGAAGACGCTCGTGGTTGACGGGCCGGACACGATCAAGGCCGGCGACGGCACCGCGGTCATGGCGGGCCTGTTTTCGACCGGGGTAGACGGCACGCGGCTCGCGGTCCTGCCAGGTGACCGGTTGCTGGTTCCGGCGGTCGAGATGACGCTGCCGCTGCGGCCCGACGACAAGTCGCCTCCCCGCGCGCGGCTGTTCATCATCGATGCCGCCGTGGACTCGAAGGCACTCCCATTGGCGGTGAACGCCGCGGCCGATGCGCTGCCCCAGGCCCTGACAACATTCGCCGTGAGTCCGGACGGCACGCGGGCTGCCGTGGTCGAGCACGGCAGTGACGCCGTGGCTCTGGTGGACCTGGCGACCGGCCGGGTGGATGCGATCGCGGCCGCGACCGGAGTACACACGCGGTGCGGCACGCTGCCCGCCTGGCGGAACGACCGGGAACTGCTCATCCAGACCCGCCGCCCCGCCTGGGGCGCGCGGGACACGTGGGCGATCTGGCAGCAGGGCAAGGCCCTGCGCTGGCTCGACGACACCTGGAG
>JBIKKQ010000231.1:0-4703 GCA_044360305.1 Pirellulales bacterium | reverse complement strand
CAATTAAAGACCTTGAGGCGAGGCTTTGCCGAGGCAGCGTCGAGGACGAGGATGCTGCGCGGTGAGAGGGCTCGGTGGACGACCCGCTTCTTGTGGGCGTATTGCATGACCTCGGCCAGCTGGCGGACGAGGTCGAGGCGGGTCGAGAGGGCGAGCTCCCGGTCGCGCTCTTGCAGGAAGTGGTCAAGCCGGATGGCGGCAGGGTCGTGCTCGAAGATGACGGCGGGCCCGAGTTCGTGGCCGGTGTACTGCACCGCCCGGAGGATGCCTGGGCTCTGCAGGTTTTCGATGAGCTGGAACTCACGGATGGCGGCCCGCTCATGCGTGCGGCGAACCTCCTCGGAGGCGTCGGTACGAACGGGGTAGATGCGGATCCGCCGCTTCGTTTCGGGGAGTTGGACGTGGCTGCCCTGCCAGTCCTGGAAGCCGCGGCCCTCGTCGATCTGCTGTTCGAGCAGGTAGTCGCTCACCCGCCGCTGGCGGTTGGATTGCCGGATGCCGGCCTGGTCGATCGCCCGGGCGACGAGCTTGGCAGTTGGACGGTCGAGTTGGACACGGCCGGGGAGGCTTTCGAGCCCGGGGCACTCGCGGCGGCGAATGGCGGACATGATGCCCGGGCGGGCGGGTGAGCCATCGGCGGCGTCGCGGTCGCGCAGGCAGACCTTGAGGCGGCCGGTGCCGGCGAGATCGCACTGCAGGTTTGGCGCCGACAGGAAGATCATCGGCTCAATGAAGGGAACGCGGCCCCCACGCTTGAAGGCGGGCTGGTGGTTGAGCAGGTCGGCGAGCTTCTTGGCCTTGAGGTTGGCGAGCTTGAGCGGGCTGTCGGTGGAGGCGAGTCGGCCGTCGGTTTCCCAGGTCCAGGTGCCGGCGTCGCCGGAGACGCGGCCCGGCCGGCTCTTGATCTCGACGAGAAAGAAGCCGTAGGGGGCGAAGACGAGGAGATCGACCTCGTTGACGGAGCCGTCGAGGGCGATGAACTCGAAGAGCGACCAGGCCCGGTAGGGCTCGTGGGTGGGGAACCGTTCGCGCACGAAGTCGAGCGCGTCCCGCTCCCACGGGTAGGGCGACTCGGCGAAGCTCGTCCAGTTTGAGGCTGTTGCCATGGCCCGTGGTCGTTGGAAATGCCCGGCGATTCACCGGCCGGGCAAGCGACGTTTTCTACCTCTTTCGTGGGATTCGCTCCAGCGGGCAGGCAGGTCGGCAGGGGTATCCAGCCGGCACAGGTGATTATCCGGGAGCGATGGACATCCTTGGTCCGAGGGCTCCGAGGGCTTGAACGCGGCGGCATTTGGAAAGCATCGTTTCCGGCTTCCGGTGGGCCCTCGGCCCACCGGAAGCGAGTTTTTCCTTCGCCTTCCTCACCCTCGGGACTTCCGACGGGCCGCCCGGGACTCCTCGCTCCACTTGTCGGGCGGCCGCGGCAGCGTCCGCCCCTCGCGGGCCGCGGCGGCGGCTTCGTCTCAGTTGGCGAAGTCATAGGCCCGAACGATCGTGGGGCGGCTGACTTTCATCTCTCGGGCCAGCCGGTCGAATCCTTCTCCTGCTTTCCGACGGCGGTCGACCTCTGCCGCGATCTGCTGGTACTTGGGCACGAACGGCTTGCCGGGCTGACGGGGTGGGCGGCGGCGGCCATCGACGCGGCCCGGCGGCCGCTTCCCGGTGCGGTGGAGGTGGAGAGCGTCGCGAACGACCTCCGCCCCGATGCCGAGCGCGCGCGAGATCAGATCGACCCCCGACCCAGCCTCGGCCATCTCCACGATCTGCGGCAGCATTACCTCGTATTTCGGGGGCTTTCGAAGCGGAACTGTGACCTCGAGGCTGTGGAATCCTCCCTCAGTGGGCATTGTCCAACGGTCACCATGTAGGAACTCCCACATGGTGACCGTTGGATCATCGCTCTTCGGCGCCTGGCCTCGAGCCAGCAGGGCCATGGCCGGGATGGCGTTTATCGTGAACCGGGCCACCATCTCGGGCCGAGCCTTTCCCTCGACCTTTCTGGCCTCGACCACGACGTCGCCCACGAGGGCCTTGAGCACCTGGGCTGCGACGCCCACGTCGCCCTGCAAGAGCTCACGAAGCTTCGCGAGTGCGGCGACGACGTCCTGCTCCCGAACGCTCTTCACCTTCGGCCGCTGGCCGGCCCGCTGAAGCTCCTTGAGCCGCTCCCGCTTGGCGGCCAGTTGCCGGCCCATCTCCTCGGCCTTCGCGATCACGGCGTCGAGGTGCGTGTCGTCCACCTTTTCCAGCCTGTCGGTGAGCCGCTTCAGTTGCCGGTCCTCGTTCGCGATTTCCTGCTCGAGCTTCTTGGTCGATGGAATCGGCTGCCGGGCGATCCACGCAAGCCGCTTGTTCACGTCGGAAGTGAGGTCGGCGAGGAAGTCATCGGTGAAGAGCGTGGCCATGATTCTGCTGAGCACCGCGTCGTCGATGATCCGCGCCGACTTGTAGCCGCGGTTCGTGCAGCCCTGAATGCCGTTGTTCGCATTGAAGCAGAAGAAACTCTGGTACTTGTCGTCCGAACGCCCGAGGATCATCGGGTTGCCGCAGCCGCTGCAGATCGGACGGACGAGCACCTTCGGGTACAGGTCTACGCGGCGGGCCTTCTTCCGCCGGTCCTTCGCCTTGCGGCCGAATGACTCCGCGCCCCGTCCCAGCTTCTCGAGCACCGCGTTCGCGAGCTCGTCGGTCAGGATTCTCAGGTGTGGCACGTCCCGCCAGATCCACTCCGATTTCGGAAGGTAGATCACCTTCTTCTTGCCGGTCTGGCGGTCGGTGGTCTGCCTGCTCTTGTGCAGCACGTCCTTGCCGATGAGCCGCTCGCGAGCGTAGTGCTGGCGAACACGGCTGTCGGACCATGTCTGCTTGCCGCCCACCTTGTGCTCGTTGAAGAGCCGTGCCACGTCGATCGCGCTCTTGCCCTCGTGGGCGATCATCTCAGCGCCCCGTCGCGTCCAGTCGGCCGCCTCAGGGTCGACCTCGACCGCCTTCTCGATCGTGTTCTTGTGGGTGATCACGAGGTTGCCGCTGGCGTCTTTCAGCTCAACGAGCCGGTATCCCACGCCGGGTGGCGAGATGTTGTCACCGCGGCGGAAAGCGTCGTCCATGCCCCGCTTCACCTTGGACCGCAACTGCGTGATGAACGCCTCGTTCATCGAGCCGAGCACGGGGAGGAGTAGGGACGACTGCGGGTTGGCGCTATCGAAGCCGTCGCTGGCACCGATGACGCGCACCCCGGTCTCGTCGGCGAGTTCCCCGAGCCGCAGCGACTCGATCGTGTTGCGGCTCAGGCGGGAGAGGTCGTCGATCAGGAACCACGTCACGCCGAACTCGTCGCGCCGCTCGACGATCGTCTTGGCGAGGGTGTAGCCGGTGCGGCAGGCGAGCGTGCCGCTGACGGCGGCGTCGGCGAGAACGTAGTGCCAGGGCACGAACACGCCGTCCCGCCGAGCACGGTTCAGGACGTTGAGCAGCTGCTGGTCGAGCGATCGCGGGTTGGAGTTCTCGTCGCTGAACCGCAGGTATGCCACCGCCAGAGCGATCCAGGCGATCGGGGTATCGCCCGGGCGGAAGACGTCCGCGTGCAGTTGCCGGAACCGTCGCTCGAAGTCGTCGGCCATCGCCGCGATTGTGGCGAGGTCGGCTGCGGGCACGGCCGTCGTGCCGACGAGGTCGGGCCAGAGCCGGGCCTGAACCTCAAGGTAGGTACGAGCCAGGTCGAGTAGCCCCTGCCGTTCGGGCATGCCGAAGTCAGCACTTCGGGCCCGCCCGCGGCGGCTGGGGGCCGGAACGCTGCTGCTGGCACCGGAGGACTGGGGGGCAGGGGAGTAGGAAGAAACATTGCCGGCAGGGCCGGCATCGTCATTGAAACGAAGCATGGTAGGAACCCCGGAGGCGATTGAAATGCCTCCGGGGTGGAGCAGGGGGGCGGGCGTGCGGCCCGCCCCCGTCAGCTGCCGCCGCGTTTGCGCCGAGACGCCGATCGCGACCGCACCGCATCCCCGTCGAACCAGATCTGGAACGGGAAGGGGTACGGGCAGAGACCGGTGGATTTCTCGGGCGTTTCGCGAAGGTGCTGCCTCATCAGGGAACGCACGTCGCGGGTCGCCCCGACTTGCCGGTGTCGATGAGAGGCCCATGTGGTCCGTCGACCGAGGCGAGCGTGGATGTCGTGTCGTGGTCGAGATCGTGTTTGTGGTCGAAGAGGCTCCGGAAGGGGGCTACACGGCGCGGTCGGTCGGTGAATCGATTTTCACCGAGGCCGACACGCTCGACACGCTGCGGGCGAACATCCGCTCGGCCGTGGAGTGTCATTTCGACGAGGGGCATGCCCCCAAGGTGATTCGGCTCCACATCGTGCGGGACGAGATTCTCGCCCCATGAGCCCGCGGTTGCCCCGCGATGTGTCCGGGGCGGCGTTGGCCAAGAGGCTCGAGGCCTTCGGGTATGCGGTCACGCGGCAGAAGGGCTCGCATCTCCGGCTGACGACGCAGCAGGGGGGCGAACACCACGTGACCGTGCCCAATCATGGCTTCCTGCGGACGGGCACGCTCAATGGCGTTCTCAAGGAAGTCGCCGAGCATGTCGCGATGACGCGGGACGAGGTCGTAGACAAGAAGGATAGGTCGGCCAATGGCACTTCGGCAAGCGACGGCCGAGCGGGGCGGATCACGAGGAGCAACAGCCGGAACCGATCGGTCTGG
>JBIKKQ010000230.1:0-4713 GCA_044360305.1 Pirellulales bacterium | reverse complement strand
GGTGGAGCGGTTCGGCGGCCTCGACCACTGCGTCGCGAATGCCGCGGTCGCCCACGAGGGGGTGCTGGCGACGATGCGCGACGACGAGATCGACCAGATGCTGGCGGTGAACGTGAAGGCGTCGATCGTTCTCGTCCGGGAATGCGTCCGCCAGATGCTGGCTACCGAAAAAGGTGGCAGGCACCTCCGGTGCCTGCCACCTTTTTCGACCACTCCCTCCATCACCCTCATCTCCTCGATCGTCGCCACGCGCGGCTCCGCCGGCCTATCCGTCTACGCGGCCACGAAAGCCGCCCTCGAAGGCTTCGGCCGGAGCCTGGCTCGCGAGCTTGGCCCGCGTGGCATCCGGGTCAACGCCGTCGCCCCCGGCTTCCTGGAGACCGACCTCTCGGCAACGCTGTCGGCGGAAAACCGCGGCCGGATCGCCCGTCGCACGCCCCTGGGCCGTCTGGGCACTCCCGCCGATGTCGTCGGCGCGATCGAATTTCTGACAAGCCCCGCCTCGGCCTTCATCACCGGCCAGGTGCTCACGATCGACGGCGGCGGCTGATCAGCGACTCGCCTCGTGAATCGATCGGCGACCCTTTTTAGGGAATCTTGATCTGAATGAGCCCCAACAGTGGGGTAGAGGGCGTCCTCGCCGGTTCGTCCAAGTCCCGTGGATCCCCGCCGCCTCGGCATCCTCGAACACCCACAATCCGCGGCAAATTCATGATTCATCGCTTCCAAAAATCCCCGTGAAATCGCTGCGGAGCCACCTGGAATCGGCTATATTTGCTGGAGAGCGGTTGATCCTGACCATTTCGCAAGGCTGTGTGGCACCGACGGGAACGGAGTGCCTCGCCGAAAACACCCTCTTTTGAGGGACATGACGGATGCCTCGGCAACATGTGCGGCGAGTCATTCCGGGCACGTAAGCGAGCGAGTCGATCCCCAGTCGCCCGTCCCAGCCATGCGTTCGCCCGCTGATTTTCGTCGGATTCTGATCATCGGTGCGGGCGGGTTCGGACGTGAGGTTGTGCTCTGGGCCACCGCGGCCTGGCCGAGCGATGCGAAGCGCATCGCCGGTTTCCTGTCCGCCGATTCCGGCCGGCTCAATGGGCACGCAACACCGCTGGCCATCATCGGCGATCCAGAGACCTTCGAGCTCGAGCCGGGCGACGCCTGCCTGCTGGCGATCGGGATTCCAGCCGTTCGGCGACAGGTCGCAGAATCGCTTCTTGCCCGCGGAGCCGAGTTTCTTTCGCTCATCCACCCGACCGCGATCGTCGCGCCGACGGCGGAAATCGGCGCGGGTTCGATCATCTGCCCCTACGCCATCGTCAGCGACGCCTGCCGGCTCGGCCGGTTCGTGATCGTGAACTACCACGCGTCGCTTGGCCACGATGCCTCAGCCGGCGATTTCGCGGTCCTGGCGCCATACGCCACGCTCGGCGGCGGAGCGGGCATCGGGGAGGATGTCTTTCTCGGCCTCCATGCGTCGGTCGGACCTGGTCGGACGGTGGGCGCGAAGAGCAAGGTGACCGCCAATTCGACGGTCCTCGCCGACGCTCCTGCCGGCACGCTCGTTGCAGGCGTTCCCGGCAGAAACCTTCCCCGGATCGAGCTCACGGGACAGAGCACGGGCTGACATGCCAAGGGTGACTCACCGCTTCAGACTTTTCGCGTCGGTCGTGCTGGTGGCGGCTGCCACGGTCTGCTGGTCCGATGGAGCCGCAGCCCAGGGTCTTCGGCAGTCGCCGGCACCGCGGCGGCAACCCGCGGCCGGGCAGCCGTCTGCGGCGCGGCCGGTGCCCGATCCGGCTGCTCCTGCCGGCTCGGACAGGGCTGCCGAGTTCCGCCGCCTTCGCCCTGATATGAAGAGCCCGATCCCGGATCTCGAGATCACCAAAGACACCTACTACCGCTGGCTGGAGTTCTCGCGGCACTTCGATTACGCCCGTAGCCCGACGAACCATGGCCAGTACGGCCCCCGGCATTTCCTGCCAGTGCTCGTGCACTTCGTGCAGACGCGGGACCCAGCATCGGCGGATGCCTGCCTGACGATGCTGCGGACCTACGACACATGGCTGCGGAAGCAGGTCGCCGACGAGGGCTGGCACTACCACTTCTGCCAGGAGCCGGGATACATCGCGGTCTACCAGCAGGTCCTGAGCCGTGCGGGTCGGCTCTCGGATGCTGACAGGACGATGCTCCGCGACCTGTATCTCTTCATGGCACGAAACATCCACGCCTGGGGGACGCCGGAAACATTCTGGCGGGGGCCGATGCATCGGGCCCAGGGCGAGGGCGTGCTCAAGGGGCTGGCGGCTGCCTGGTATCCCGACGTCCCGGAAGCCGGCGAGTGGGGACGGTACGCCTCCCGGGTGTACGACGACTGGTGGCAGTTCCGCGATCTCGCCCCCAACGACAGCAACTACTTTCTCGCAACGCTGCAACCGCTTGCCATCCGGGCCATGCTCTGGAACGACGACGCGTTTTTCACCGACCCGGGCATGAAGCCGCTGTGGGACCGACTCGTTGACGAGATGGCTCCGGACGGCAGCCTGCCCCCCTACGGCTCGCATTGGGGCTGGAATCAAGGTGCCGGTGTCCGCATCGCCGTCCTCGAGGCGGTGGCCGCCAAAACCCGCGACGGCCGCTATCGCTTCGCCGCCCACAGACTGATGAATTACCTGCTCTACCAGCGTATGCAGTATCGGCAGCACCACATGCTGATCGGGCCAGACACGACGGAACCCCTCTCGCTCGCCTACCTCTGGGCCGACGACAGCGTGAAGCCCGTCACACCAGACTCCGGCTCGCGCATCCTCACCCGCCGCGAGACGATCCGCGTGCCCAGCCCGGTCGCGGACCAAAAGAAAGGCGCGACCGCCGTATTCGGCGAAACCGCAGACATCGACCCGCGTCCGGATCGTAGCCATATCGACTGCTGCATGCTCGTGACCCGCGAGACGAAACCTTCGAAACTCGTCCTGCGCAGCGGCTGGGACCGTGGCGACTTCTTCGTGCTCGTGGACCTGTTTCCACGCCACGATCCGCTCAATCCGCTCGGGATTCTCGGCATCAATCGCTGGGGAGCGACTCTGGCCTGCACGACCAGTGCCAAGGGCCATTCCCGCGAGAATCGCGTCGTCATCGAGCGGCTCGATCCGCCTCCGCGCAGGGTACAGGTCGTCCCCGAGACGACGATCGACGCGTTCGGTGACGCCCCCATGGCGACCTACGTCTCGGCCCGCGTCACGAATTACGACGAGACCACGGCAACGGCAGTGCGTCGATTCCTGTTCGTGAAAAACCGGTTCCTGCTCGTCCGCGACGAGATCCGGCTTCCCGCCGAGGGCCGCTACCGTGTGACGAGCGTGTTCAATACCCAGAAGGCGGAACGGATTCCCGGCACCGCTTCCGCCGTCACATGGTTCGATGAGCCGCAGATGCTCGGCGCCCCGCTGTTGAACCCGCCGGTCAATCTCCTGGTGTACTTCATGCCCGCTGACGGATTTTCGCTCGATATCGTGGATCGCTCGCCGACGGACGAGTCCATGAAGCCGGTTCCGCTTCAACTTCGCTATGCCACCGAGGCTTCCGGCAAGGACGCAGAGGGGCCGCAGCTCCGTACGGCGATGCTGCTGCGGCCGCAAGCGCCGACCGATCGATTTCCGCAAGGCCTTCCAGGCGCCGGCCCCGATGCTGCCGGCGTCGAGGTGCTGTGTGACACTCCGGAATCGCTCGCGATCCTGCTCCGGCACGGCACGGAAGAGGAGATCGCCGTGCTGAACCCTGGCGCGGTGCCGCTCACGCTGCGTGGCACGGCCACACGAGCCCCCGCCGCCTACTTCCGGCTCGTCGATGGCCGGGTGGTGGACCAATGGGCTCACCCGAACTGACAACGGCGACTGCCCGTCAGCGCATGAATCGTATTCCCAGGGTGATCGTATCGGTGTGGGGCCGCTTCTGGGCCTTCGAACTGGCCCATGAGTTGCAGGAACGCAAGGCTCTCTCCCGCCTCATCACCAGCTATCCGCGATACGCTGCCGAGCGGTTCGGGGTCAATCGCGCGAACGTCGTGTCGTGCGTGCTACCGGAAGCCGCCGTGCGGCTCGCCAGGCGTTTCAAGTCGCCATGGCTCACCGGCAGAGCCGACATGCTCGCCCGCCGTTGGTATGAGCGTGCCGCGCGGAGAGCGCTGCGGCGTGAGGAGGGAGACATCTTTGTCGGCTGGTCGGGCACCTCCCTGAGCCTGATTCGCGATGCTCGGCGCCGCGGCATGATCACGGTCGTCGAACGGGGAAGTTCCCATATCGTCGAGCAGGCGACGATCCTCCGCGAGGAGCACGCCCGATACGGGCACGACGTCGAGGAAATACCCCGGGCAGTGATCGATCAGGAACTCGCCGAATACGCCGAGGCCGATTACGTGGCGGTGCCCAGCCGGTTCGTCTACGAATCGTTTCTGCGGCAGGGCTTTTCGCCAGACCGCCTGCTGCTGAATCCCTTCGGGGCGAACCTGGCGATGTTTCGGCCCGACCGCGTGCCTCATGAACCGTTTCGCATCATCCAAGTCGGCGGCGTGTCGATCCGGAAGGGATTTCCGGGCGTCGTGGAGGCCTTTCGGAAGGCTGCGATTCCCAACTCGGAACTCTGGTTCGTGGGCAGCATCACTCCCGAGGCCGAGACATACTTCGCCAACAATCCGACGGCAAACGTCCATAT
>JBIKKQ010000229.1:0-4715 GCA_044360305.1 Pirellulales bacterium | reverse complement strand
GTACCCATCGCCCCCGCCCGCAGCGGGCTGAATGCACGCTGATCCGCGGCGTCGTGCCGCGATCAGCTTTGGCGGTCCTCCGCCCGCACTTGTAACGGTCGTCATCGTGACGCCCGCTGTGTACCCATCGCCCCCGCACGCAGCGGCCTATGGCCGCGCTGCGTGCTGCGCGTCAGGCGAACCACGCCCGGCTGGATGCCGGGCGGCTCGGCGCGGCGAACCTTGGCTTCGCCCCGCCGAGCGCAAGCCTGCGAGGGCCATGGATGGCCTCGCAGGCGCTCCAGTCAGAACACATCCAACTGGAAGTGGTGCCCGTGATGGTAGCGCCGGGACTTCGGATAGTAGTTCTGCCACGCCCGGTTGTAGACCGGCACCCGCATCTCCTGCGGATAGCGATGGTAGAGATCGTTCGCCGACTGCATGTAGCCGTCGGCATAGAAGTTGTGCGGATACCAGACGTAGGGATAGTGGTAGAGCCGGTTCCAGTCGTGGCTGTTGTAGGTCGCGCCCCACTGGTAGCCGAACGCCTGGGCGCCGGCGGCCGGAGGCTGGGCCTCGGCCGCACTCAGACAGAGAACCGCGGCCGACAATGCCGCCGCGAAGGCGAGATATCGCATCGGAATGCCCCCCGTGAAAGACCGTCGATGGGAGAGATATCGGCCCCCCGCACGACCGTTCTTCACGGAAAAGTCGCCGGCATGGCAACCACGGGCACGACCGGCAGGGTCTGCCCGGCCCCCGGGCCAGCGACCGTGCGGGTCAGGCGGGCTGGGGCTTGCCGGCAGGCATCCGCCCCTCCGCCAATTCCCGGTCCCACTCCTCGATCAGCGGCCAGTGGGGGGCGCAGGTGCCGAAGTCGGCCAGCGTGAGATAGCCCCGCAGCCGGGCGATCGTCCGGGCGAGCAGCTGGTCGTCCTTGCGGAAGATCGGGCCGTGGCTGGGGAGCAGCCAGGCCACGTCGCTGGCGGCGATCCGTTCCAGGGACGAGACGAAGGCGGGGATGTCGCTGCCGTGATGGGCGTCGATCGCCCCCACCGATCCGTCGCGGTAGATGTTGTCCCCGGAGAACAGCAGTTCGCCGAGCCGGAGGGCGAGCTGGCTGTCGGTGTGACCGGGCGTGTGCCAGACGTCGAGCCGCCGCGAGCCGACCTCGATCAGGTCGCCCTCCTCCACGACCCGATCGACCTTCACGGGGGGCATCTCCATGTGGACGTTCTGGGCCGCGATCTCCGCGAACGTGCGGACGCGATCCCCCGACTCGAGGGCCTCGACCGCCCTGGCGTGGGCGTAGACGGGCGCCTTGAGGATGGACTTCGCCTTCGCCAGCCCCTGGATGTGATCGACGTCGGCGTGGCTGGCGACGAGACCGCGGCACTGGGAGAGCGGGAAATCCATCTGCCGGATCATTTCGATAATCTCGTCCACGCTCTCCTCGTAGCCGATGTCGATCAGGCACCAGGTGCGGTCGTCGTGGACGAGGTACACGTTGCAGCCCATCCGCCAGCCCGCCTGGTGGTTCATCTCGATCACACCGGGAAAGACGGGACGTCGTTCGAGCATGGAATGAGGCCGCGAAAGGGGATATTTGCGGGGAATACCCGCGGAGGACAGACTGGCATCTCGGACGCAGGCCGCCTCCCCGCAAGGGAAAGTGTAGGAAGGGGTGCCGGCGGCGGCAATCCACGGCAGCGCGGAGACGGGTGGTGCAGCAGCATGCGACGACGGGCGGAGGCGGGCGGCCGTATGCCGCGTGGGCCGACGCCGTGGCCGAACTGGCGGCGCTGATCGAGGCGCTCGAGCCCGCGGCCCGTACCGTCGGGGCACCGCCGGCCAACGAGGCCGAGTGGCAAGGCGCGCTGTTCGGCAAGCTGCGGCCCCAGGTGGCGCGGGAGCCGCTCCTCGTGGCGGCGGTCTGCGGCGGCACGAACACCGGTAAGAGCCTGATCGCCAACACGCTCGTCGGCGCCGAGGTCAGCAGCTCGGTGCCGGAGGCGGCACGGACGCGGCACCCGGTCGCCAGCCTGCCGTGCGGTCTGGCCGGCCGCATCGACCTCGCGGCGCTGTTCCCCGGCTTCACGCCCGTGCCGTGGACGAGCGGCGCCGACGCCCTGGCCGCGGACGATGCCGACCGGCTCGTGTGGCGCGAGGATGCCGGTGGCAGGCAACCGGCCCGGCTCGTGCTCCTCGACACGCCCGACATCGACGGCACGCTTCGCGACAACTGGCAGCGGGCGGAACTCGTCCGCAACGCCTGCGACGTGCTCGTCGCCGTGCTCACCCAGCAGAAGTACAACGACGCCACCGTGCGCGACTTCTTCGCCGCCGCCGCCGCTGCCGGCAAGACGGTGATCGTGGTCTTCAACATGGTCACCTGGCCGCAACAGCGGGAACGGATCGCCGGCTGGCTGGCGACGTTCACCGCCGAGACCGGCGTGGCGCCGCTGGCCGTGTACGCGGCCCCCCACGACTTCGCGGCCGCGGAGGCGGGCCGGATCGAGTTTCATCCGCTGCCGGAACTGACGCCCGACGGCGCCGCGACCGGCCTCGCCGAGCGACTCGCCGGCTGCGATTTCGACCGCATCAAGCTGGCCGCGATGCGGGGCGCGCTCGGCGTGGTGACCGATCCGGCGACCGGGGCGGCGTCCTGGCTCGACGCCTTCGAGCAGGCCGCCCGCGGCTGGCGGGATGCGCAAAGGCTCCTCGAGGAGGAGGGCCGCGTCCGCGTGGCGATGCCGGCCGCCCCGCGCGAGATCGTCTGGAACGAGATCTGGAAGTGGCTCGAGCCGCGCCGCTCCACGCTCGACCTGGCGGTCAGCGGCGCCTACCGGTTCGCCGGCCGCGGCGTCTCCTGGGTCGCGCGGCGGGTCGGTCTCATGCGGAGCGAGCGGGAACGGCGCGAGGACTTCTCGGCCCAGGAGCTGGCGGCGCTCAAACGGGCGCTCGGCGACTTCGTCGGCCGGCTCGAGGACGCCTGCCGGCGGGATCAGCGGCTCGGCGGCCTGTTCAACGAGCGGCTCGCGTCCGCGGACCGCAGCCTGTGGTACGCCGACCTCGAGCGCCGGCACGCGGCCCTGCCGTTGGTCTCCGAGGCCTACCGGAATTTCGTCCGCGGCGAACTCGACCGCTTCGCCCGCGACAACCCGGCGCTGGTCGGCTGGATTCTCACGGCCCTGAACGTCGGCGCGGTCGCCCGCCCCGCGATCACCGTGGGCCTCGGGCTGGCGGGAGCGGCGGTGGTGCCGGCCGCGGCCGCCACGGCCGGTGGCCTGACCACGCTCGTGCACCATGTCGGCGACGTGGTCGTGGGGACGGCCGCGACGCTGGCGGGCGAGGGGGCCCTGGGGCTGACCGCCGCCGGACTCAAGCCGGTCGTGGAGACGCTGTTCGCCGGCTGGTCGGCCGAGCGCGGCCGGATCCTCGCCGAGACCCTGCACGACGTCGTGCTCGGCGATCGCCTGGAGGAGATCGAGCGGCGCGCCGCCGCGGCGACGCGGCCCGAGGTCGCCCGGGCCCGGCAGCTGCTCCACGAATTCGCCCGGGAGGGAGGCTGACATGAACGCTGCCGCGCCCGCATCCGACCCGCCGCCTGACACACAGCCGACGGAGCCAGACTTCGCCGGCTTCGATCTCCTCGTCGAGTCGCTCGACCGCTGGAGCGGCTCGCTCTCCGACTGGGCGCCGGCCCGGCGGGTCCACGAGGAGTGGCGGCAGGTGGCCCCGCGACTCGATCGCGCCCGGCGCGAATTGTCGCGGGTGCTCGTCGTCGGCGTGGTCGGGGGCACGGGCACCGGCAAGAGCACGCTCGTCAACGCCCTCGCCGGCTGCGACGTGACCGCGGCGGGGGATGTCGCCCGCCCCACGACCATCGCGCCGGTCGTCGTCGCCTCGCCCGACGTCGATCTTTCCTGGCTGCCGCTGGAGGCGATGGCCGCGCGGGTGGTCCGCAGCGACGCACCGGCCGTGGCCAACATCGTGCTCGTCGATTGTCCCGACCCCGACACCCAGCCCGTCGCCGCGACGACGCGAACCGCCGACCGGGCCGCGCGGCCGAGCGATTCGAACCGCAACCGCGACCTCCTCGAGGCGGTGCTGCCCGCCTGCGACGTCCTTCTGCTCGTGGCCACGGCGCAGAAATACAAGTCGTGGATCGTGGCCCGCGAGCTGGCCGCCTTCGCCCCCGGCCGGCCGCTGCTGTTCGTGCAGACCCACGCCGCCCGCGATCCCGACATCCGCGCCGACTGGCGGCAGGAGCTCGAGGCCCAAGGCTTCAGCGTGCCGCGGATCTTCCGCCTCGACGGCGTCGAGGCCGGCCGGCGGACCGCGGCCCTGCTCGAGCCGGAGCCGGGGTTCCGCGAACTCGTCGAGGCGATCGAACAGGAACTGGTGGGCCGGGCCGCGCGCCGGGTGCGCCGCACCGGCGCGATCGACCTCGCCGCCTGGTTCACGCGGCAGGCGCGAACCATGCTCGATCCCGTCGATCCGGCCGTCTCCCGGCTGACGGCCGGTGTCGGCGCCGAGCGGGCGCGGTTGGAGGCGATCCTGGCCACGGCGGTGGGGGCGAAGCTTCGGGCCGGCCGCGGTGCCTGGCAGCGGCTGATCACCGACGAGGTCGTCGCCCGCTGGCACGGCGGGCCGTTCGCCACCTTTCTCCACGTCCTCGCCGCGCTCGGCGGTCTGTGGCGACGCAGCGGCGCGGCCGGCGGCGTCATCGGCCG
>JBIKKQ010000228.1:0-4738 GCA_044360305.1 Pirellulales bacterium | reverse complement strand
GCGGCGTCAACTTCGGCACGATCGAGATCGACTGGGAGCCCGCCGCGGGGGGCGGCCCGAGGCTCACGCTGGCGATCCGCGACGAACACGGCGCGGTGGTCAATTCGGTGTCGGTCGGGCTGGCGGATCTGCGCTGATCCGGCGCCGTCAGGGCTGTTCGCCGATGCGATACAGGCCGGTTTCGGTGCGGATGATGAGGTCGTCACCGCAGACCGCGTACGAGGCGAACACGCGGCCCGGCAGCGAATTGCGGGCGACCTCGACCGGCGCGGTCCCGTCTTCACCGAGGTCCAGCACGACGCCTTCCCCCTCCTCGCTCTGAAAATAGATCCGCCTGCCGGCGGCCAGCGGGGAGGCCGAGTAGTTGCCGCCCAGTCGCTTCTGCCAGAGTTTCGACCCGTCCTTGACGGCGATGCCGGTGGCGACGCCGCCGTCGTTGACCATGACGACCTGGTCGCCAACGGGGACCGGGCTGGGGGTGTTCGGCACCCCGGCGGCGACCTTCCAGCGGACGTGCGAGTCGGTCACGTCGCCCGTGCCACGCGGATCGATGGCCAGCAGCTTGGGAGACATGTATCCGGTGCTGATCATCACCAGGCCCCGGTGATGGACGGGCCGGCAGATGAGCGAGAACCCCTCGTAGCGGACGAACCAGATGACCTTGCCGGTCTCGGGATCGAGCGCCTGCACGATATTGGAGCCGGGCGAGACGACCTGCGTCCTGCCGTCGACCTCGATGGCCTGCGGCGTGGCGAACGAAAACGGGCGCTCGACCGTGACGTCCCGCGGGGTGCGCCACACCTCCCGGCCGGTGCGGATGTCGAGGGCGAGCGTGCAGGGGTCGCTGGCGCCGTCGCAGGTCAGGATCAGATGCCGGCCGACGACGATCGGCGAGCCGCCGTTGCCGTGCACCGGCTGGTAGGCATGCTCCCGGTCGGTCCAGAGCACGTCGCCGTCGAGCGACACGCAGGCCGTGCCCTGGTGCCCGAAGTGGACGAACAGCCGTGTCGTACGCGACCCGGCGTCGGTGTGCGCGATGACCGTCGGGCTGGCATGCGAGTTCTTGCCGTGGACCGCCGGGGCGTCGGCCGGCTGGTCGAACAGCTTCTTCTCGAAGACGAGGCCGCCGTCGGTCGCCCGGTAACGGACGAGGGTCAGCGCCTGCGGCCCGGACAGCGTCGCGCCCGGATGGTCCGCGGTGCGGCGGGCGCTCGTCAGGTAGATCGAGTCGCCGACGATCACCGGAGACGACCAGCCGAGGCCCTCCGTCGGCACATGCCAGCGGACGTTCTTCCGCTCCTCCGCGCCGGCCCGCCATGCGACCGGAAGCGCGGGGCTGCCCACCACGACGCCGTTCTGCCCGGGGCCGCGAAACTCCGGCCAATCCCCCGCGTCGGATCGGGGGCTGAACGACAGCAGGCCGCAGAGAAGGCCCAGCCGCGCGAACCGTCGCGCCGGCGAATCGGGCCGCGGATGCCGGAAGGAATGCATCGCGAGGACTCCTGGTAGTCGAGTGAGAGGCGGCGCCGTGCTCCATGAGGAGCGGACCGTCAGCGAAGGATAGGCCGGTCAACGGCACGTCCGCAAGCATCGTCCGGTCGCTGGGCCGTCGCCGAGCCCGGGCGGCTGCTCGCGCCGCTCACGCCGGCTCGACGAGCTGAAATCGCGGCCGCCGCCGGCCGTCGATCTCCACCGTCTCGGCGAACATCGCCGCCGGCCTGACCCACAGGCCGCGGTCGCCGTACTCCTGCCGGTAGACGACAAGGTCCTCGAGCGTCTCGCTGTGCCGGGCGAGGCCGAGCACGGTGTACTCGTTGCCCTTGTAGTGCCGGTAGCGGCCCGGGCGGATCTCGACCATCTGTTGCCTCGCACTCCGAAACGGTCGGACACTGTCGCACGGTCACGACCAGCGAGTATGCCGATCGGCCCCCGGATCGGAAAGCGGCTCCGGCGCGGGACGAAGCGTTGTGCTCGACGGGCCCGGCCTCATCCAGCGCCGCGCCGCGGTCGGCGGTCAGCCCGGAGGGGATCGAGGTGGCGGTTCCTCGCCGATCCGGCCCGGCGGGCCGCCGACGTGGCGGCCGCCGAGGGCGGCCAGCCGGCGGGCCAGTTCGCGGAGCTGCATCCTGACCCTGCGGCCGTCGTCCGGCAGCGCGGCGCGGCCGTTGTAGGCCGCCCGCAGCCAGCGGCCGGCCGCGGTGTAGTCCTGCTTCTTGAGCAGCAGTCCGCCAAGGCGGGCCGCGGCCGCCGCGTCGTCGGGATTCTTTTCCAAGGCCTCGCGCAGCCGGGTCTCGTCGGCGTCGGCGTCGCCACGGCGGCGAATGAGCGTGCCGAGGTCGAAGACGAAGTCCCAGGTCGATTCCGGCTCCGCGGTCGGGGGCAGTTCGCTGGCCCGGTGCCGCACCGCCGCGCGGGCCCGCGGCAGGATCATGTCCACGTCGCGGACGGTCTGCAGCCGGACGCCGACCCTGCCCGCCTCGGCGTCGAGCGGCAGGCTCACCGCCCCACCCGCCTCGACGAGGGCATCGACCGCGCGGTCGGTTCCCCCGGCCTCGAGGCCCACGATCAGGACCGGCCGCTGCCCGTGGTTCGACACCTTCAGGGCCGTTCCCTCGCGGGCCACGAGCACTCGCTCCTCCTCCAGGCCTTCGTCCGGCCCGACCTCCAGCGTCCAGGCGTGCGGGTATTGGACGTCGAGCACGTGGAGGAACGCGGCCGAGTACTCCTTGAAGATGCCGACGTGCTCGTGGATCTCGTTCCCCTCGACGGCCTCGACCACGACCCGGTGTCCGACGTGGCGTTCGAGCAGCGGGTCGTGGATGCTGCTGACGTCGGCGAGCATCGTGCCGCCGAGCTTGGTGAGCGTGTCGGTTCCCTCGGCGGCCACGAACCGGTCCTGCAGTTTCTGGACCCGGCCCAGCACGAGGGCGAGGACGTCGCGGAGCGAGTCGGTGGCCGAGCCGACGAAGTTCCGCACCGCGCGGCCGAACCGGCGGAGCGGGCCGGGGCGAAACGAGCGGGCGATGTCGGCATCGCGGGCCCGGCGCTCGTCGGCGGTGAGCCGGTCGGCGTACCGCAGGATCGCCTGGATGACCGGATATTCACCGGCGTAGAGCAGGTAGGTCGTCTTCACGCCCGGCTGGGCGTGCTCCCGTTCGGGAAAGGCGAGTTCCATGCCTCCGGCGGACAGTGCCATCCGCCCCCAGGCCCGTTTGCCGTCGGTCCGCAGGAGCGTGACGTTGAACCGGTGGAACGACCGCAGGCAGCGGTCGCTGATCCGCGACCGCACGTAGCCGACCGCCGAGGTGACGAGGAAGATCAGCCCGATCGTGACGAACAGCGACAGGTCCATGCGGGCTCGCAATATCGGGGGGCCAACGCTTCGGCCTGAAGGCAGCCGCCCGCGACACAGTTTACTTCCGGGAGCATCCAATAGTTGACACTTGCTTGGCCACGGTTCGGGGTCACCCACGCCCACTCGCCGGACGTTCACTCCGGCCTTCCAGGCCTGCGTTCACTCGATGCTGCCTGCGCTTCGGCATCCATGCCTGCGCTTGTCAGCAACGCCGGCTCGCTGGGCCTGGGCAACCCCTCACGGATTCAACCACCAAAAACGTCGACGACAACGTGCTCCCGGTAGTACTGCCGGCCACCGGCCGGCCGGGAAATGCCTGGAAAAGCAGCCGATTCCCGCGCCGGGAACTTTTTTGACGCGGCGCCCATCCAACCGGTTGGAAAGCATCGTCCCGGCCCGGCACACGACCGTTCGAGCGGCGTTGCCGGGGCCGTGCGGTGCAACCGGCGGCTGCCGTGGAGCGAATCCATGGTCGGCCGGGCCCCTGTCCTGACCGTACTCTGACCGTGACCGTCACCCTGCGAGGAACGTTGCCATGTCTTCCGCTTCGATCACCCTGCTCGCCTGCGGCCTCGCCCTGGCGTGCAGCCTCAGCCTGGCCGCCGACCCGCAGCCGGCCGCCGACCGGCTGCCCCTCGATCGCGTCGTGCTGTTCACCTCGGGCGTCGGCTTCTTCCAGCACGCCGGCAAGGTGACCGACGACGCGACGGTGGAGATGAAGTTCCCCGCCGCCGACGTCAACGACCTGCTCAAGAGCATGGTGCTCGAGGACCTCGACGGCGGCAGCGTCTCGACGGTCAGCTACGCCTCCCGCGATCCGATCACGAAGACGCTGGGGACGTTCGCCGTCAACCTCACCGACAATCCCTCGCTCGGGCAGATCATCGGCCGGCTGCGCGGCGAGAAGGTGGAGCTCGACGCCGCCAACCGGGTGGCGGGCACGATCGTGGGCGTGGAGCGGCGGACGGTGCCGGTGGGCGACCGTCAGACGATGGAGAAGGAGTTTCTGACGCTCCTCACGGCCGGCGGCTTGCGGACCGTGGCCCTCGACTCGATCACCGAGATCAGGCTCGTCGATCCGCGGCTGCAGGGGGAGCTGGAAAAGGCGCTGGCGGTGCTGGCCCTCGGCCACGACAACGACAAGAAGTCGGTCGTCCTGTCCTTCACCGGCAAGGGTCCGCGCAACGTCCGCGTCGGCTACGTGCAGGAGTCGCCGCTCTGGAAGACGAGCTACCGGCTGGTGCTCGACGAGCCGGCGGCCGGCGAGCAGCGGACGAAGGCCCGGCTCCAGGGCTGGGCGATCGTGGAGAACACGACCGACCAGGACTGGAAGGACGTGCGCATGTCGCTGGTCAGCGGCCGGCCGATCTCGTTCACGATGGA
>JBIKKQ010000227.1:0-4766 GCA_044360305.1 Pirellulales bacterium | reverse complement strand
ACCGGTAGCGTGGACCTCGAAACATTTTCTTTTTCCCAGCCTATCTTCGGCTTTGTTGTTTCGGGTGCGAGTCGAGGTGGCAGCGGGCTCTGACCAGTTGACGACGCGGAATCCTTCTTCATCGGGATTCGGACATGCCAGGGAGTCCCTGACACGACCGCGCCAAACATCTCTCTGAGGCTCTGCCGCGGCCGCAGGTGCCCGTAAGGTGCAGCCTGCGGGTACGGTTCATGATCCGGCATCGCTGCCCTGTCGCAAGCCGGAGGGCCGCGTGGCGGCCCGGCATGGCTTGAAGGTCATGCGTCCTCGAAGTTCATCCGTTCGTTCCCAGCGGCTATTCAAACCGACGAGGGCGTGCTCGAGGCACGCCTCCGTTCAGGTCGGCTCGTGGGACCGGCGGTCGTGTATGTCGGTCAGTACGTCGTGCGTGGTGCTCGACCGGCGTTCCCCATCGGGGAACGCATCGCTCAGTTAGACAATCGGCTCGCCGACCAGCCCCGCATGTGCGGTCAGCCTTCCATGGCGGCTCCCTCCAGTGTGCGAATGCCCTTGGGCAAGCTGCTCTTCCAGAACCGCCTGGCGTCGAAGGGCTGCTGGCGCTTCATCATCCAGTACACCGCCCGACCGATCTTGGCCGCGACGAGAGCCACGGCCCGGGCCTTGCCCCGCTGCCGTGTCATCTTCTCCATGAATGCCTTCGCCTCCGGGCTGCTGCGGATCATCAGGGCTGCGGCCTCGCTGAAGGCCCACTTGAGGTGGGCGTTGCCGATCTTCCTTCCCCCGGTGCCCTGCTTCTTGCCCGCTGATTCCTTGGCACAGGACACGAGCCGGGCGTAGGAGACGAACTGCCCGATGTTCTCGAAGCGATCCACGTTCTGGATCTCGTAGAGCATCACCAGCGACAGCACCTTCCCGACGCCGGTGATCGTCTGCAGCATGGATAGCCGCACCGGATCGTGCACCTTGGCATGCTTGAGGACGTGGGTCTCGAGCGTCGTGATCGTCCTGTCGAGTTGGTCGATCACCTCCGAGTCGGCGGCGAGCATCGTGCGGACGCTCGGGTCGGCGAAGACGGTCGCCGCGATCCCCTCCCGCAGCCTGTCCCGGCCCATGCCGCTCGCGGTCGGGACGTTGTACTCCCCTGGTCGTCCAGCACGCAGACGTACATCTTGCTCGCGTGGAGATCGATGCCGCGGCAGAATCGTCGCTGTTCACGATAAAACCTCATCATGGTCCTCCTGCTGGTGTGTGACGGATGAGCCTCGTTGCCGACTATGCTTCGGCACGAACGACGCCGAGCCTCAGGCTCGTCACGGGTTTATAGGACTTCGTCACCTCCATGCAGGAGGCCATGATGAGCATCCAAGCGATGCAGCGGACTCGCTATAAAATCGGGTGGTGTGGTTCGCGTAAGGTCGCGAGACGCTGACTGCCATCGTTCGGCGGCGGAGGTATCAGGGGTGCGTGCGATGCGGCTGATGATCGTCCTGTCGCTCCTCATCAACGTGGCCGTTCTTTTGCCGGTGTGTGCCGGCCTGCTGTCGAGCGCTTCGTGGACGACGTCGGCGTATGGCGAGGCTACGCCGGCCCGTGCCATCCTGCTATCGGTCTACATGGCGATCGGGCTTTGTTCCGTGCTGTTGCTGATCCGCCGCGAGCCGAAGGCGGTCGCTGCGCTGCTGCTCGTACAGGTGTTGTACAAGGTCACGACGCCGCTGACGGTCGGGACGGTCACCAACCCGGTGGTGGTAAGCAACCTCTTCGTCGCCGTGGTCCATGCGGCCACCCTGGTTTGCCTTTGGTCGGGCGGGGCACTGGGCGGATCGACAGATGACCGGCCGGCGGGGTGAGGCGAAGACGTCGATCCAATCGCTGGATCAGCCGGCGGGTAGAATCCAGTGGTGACGCGAAGCCTGTGGTTCGCCGCTGATCTTTGTCGTTCCACGACATCGAGCCATTGGTTGTCGTGTATGTTTCGTTTGTGGCAGCGGGAGGGCCTGAACGGCCCTGACGTTACTGGCCGTCAAGCCATGGACGTGCCGGCCGCACGGCGACCGACGGCACCCGTTTGGGGCCGTCGTCGAGAAGAACCGCTGACCGCCCGAGGCCCCGTCGCCCGACAGGTCACTGCCGGACCGGAGGATCCCCCCCGGGCTGCACCGCCACCGCCGGCTGTTGTCCCGGACGCGGGATCACCGCGCCGGCGACGTACCAGCCGTCGGCCGTCGTTTGCATCCCCATGCAGCCGATGCCGAGATGGCGGCGAATCGCCTCGAACGGCGGCAGCGTGCTGCCGTCGAGCCGCTGCTCGCGGACGGCACCCGGCTTGGCCTCGCCGAGCGTGGCGTTGAGCACCTGGCCGAGCAGGCTCTTCGATTTCGGCATCGCCCCCTGGCGGAGGAGCTCGTAGGAGGGGCGCAGCGACTCCTCTTCGCGGAGGAACGACCGGGCCGCCGACTGGTTCGGCAGCAGCCCGTCGAGGACCGCGGCCGCCGCTCGGTAGTCGGCCGTCGCGGCGAGCGGTCCGCCGGCGGCGGGGGCCAGCACCTGCTCGAGGATGTCGCGGTGCGAGGCGATCAGCAGGTGGCCGTGGGCGACCGTGACGGTCGAGTGAGGGAGGAGCCGCTCCTCCTTCTGCCTCAGTTTCTGCCGACGTCGATGGGCCGCATCGTCGTCCCCCTCGTGGCCATCGGCATGCTGCACGCCGCCGCCGGGCGTCTCGACGCTGACTTGCAACTCGTCATGCGTGCGGTCGATCAGCTCCCAGACACCTTGGCCCCCGATCTCGATGCGACGCATGTCGGAGTTGTCTTTCATCAACTTGTCGATCGTCTTCGAGAGCCTCGCCGGATCGGTCGACTCGATGGCGATCACGATCCGCTCGCAGTCGGTGCCCAGCGGCTGCATGTGGCCGGAGAGCAGCGTCACCCGGGTGCCGAGGGCCCCGATCAGGTCGGCCTCGAGATCGACCTGGGGACCGTCTGCTTCGTCGCGGATCGATTCGACGACGTCCTTGAAGACGTCCTTTTCGCCGATGACGTCGTCCACCAGCCCATCGGCCGACTTGAACGCCTTGCGGATGTCCCACTCGAGCGCCGTCCAGCCGGCCATCCCGGCACCGGCCCAGGCCGGAGGCGCGACGCCGGCCGCATTCGGGAAGCGGAGAACCCGGGCGGCGAGATCGAACCGTTCCGGACCGAACGGATCGCGGCCGGGCAGGGCCGGCGCGTGAACCAGGGTGTGGTGGCGGATCGCCTGCCCCTTGTCGGCGAACACGACGACACCGCCGGCTCCCTTGACGGCGTTGAATCCCTGCCGGTCGAGGATCGCCACCATGTCGGGCCCCTTGCGCTTCTCGCGCGGCGGATTGCTCGCCTGGTAGGCCCGGGCGAAGCGGAGCGGGTCGATGAACCACCGCGCCGGGGCGTCGGCGGGATTGACCCTGCCGGCGCATGTCTCCATGACCTTGGCGAACGAGGCGTTGGTGGCCAGGCAGTCGCGGCGGCCCTGCGCGACGGCGCCGAAGGCCTGCCCGACCTGCACCGCGTCGTCACCGACGACGAGCGCCGCCGGCGCGACCGCCAACGCCACCTGCCGCGCCGGCCGGTCGGGCCCCACGGCCTGCGGGTCGGCGGCGAGCTGATAGACCACGAGCTGCGCCGGGGCGGCCTTGATCTCCACCCGGGTCGCCTTCCTGTCCACCAGCCCCTTCGTGATCCGCTCGACGATCGCCTTGGCCTCGGCCTCGTGGCCCGTCGTATCGACGAGCAGCACCGTGCACAGCCGGCCCGCGGGATTCTCCACCGCGGCCAGGGCCACCTCGCCCCCCGGTACCTTCTCCAGGTCCTCGAGCGTGACGCCGAGATCGGCGAGCAGCTGCCTGCCCTTCGTGGCCGCCTGCTCCTTGCGCAGCCCGTCCAAAAAATTCTTCAACGCCGGATCGGCGAGCAATTGGCCGTAGGAGCATTGCTGGAACCGTTCGCGGGCGGCGCGAAAGTCCCTGGCGCTCACCCAGGCCCGGGTCGTGTCGGGAAGCACCTGCTCGCTCGGCGCCATCCCTGCGCCGCACGCCACGCCGATCGTGCCCAGCACGGCCAGCGCGACGACGAGAGGAAGTCCACGCCGGCCCCGGCCGGCACTCGACCCACGAACGATGAACGGCATCGCGGCAATCCTCGCGGAGGGCAGGGGGTACAAAGCCCACGACAACTGCCCTAGTTATCGTTCCAAGTCGGCGATTTTCTCAACCGCGTTTCCCGCCCGCACGGGGCCATGGCCGCCAGTGCCGGGGGAATTGCCGCGATTTACCAAGATTTTCCCGATCGATCGCTCCCGCGACGGTGCGGCGAGGGGGGCCGCGGCGGAAGCCGACGGCACCGCGAAAACACGCAAGACAGGAAGGCAGGAAAGGCAGGGCGAGAAGGGCATCTCGCGATTGTCACGCCAGGCCGACGAAGGCCGCGAGCCCGGCCGCCGCGGCGCCGGCGAGCGCGACCGCGCGGATGGTGCCCGGCGCCACCTGAAAGCGGACCGCGACGGCCAGCAGAGCCGCCACGCCCCCGGCGGCGATGGCCAAAGCCGCCACCGTGGCGGCGGGCCACACGACCGGCTCCCGCCGGACGAACCCGCCGGCCCCATACACGCACAGGGCCACGACCGCCGGCCAGCCGAGAACGAGGGCATGCACGCCGGCCGACGCCCGGGCCCGACGGGCCGCCGGCCCCTGCCAGGCGTTGTCCGCCCCGGCAGCCGACCGGGCGAGCATG
>JBIKKQ010000226.1:0-4798 GCA_044360305.1 Pirellulales bacterium | reverse complement strand
GGCCGCTCGCCCCCCCAGGCCTCGATCGCGCAGCGGTCGCCCGGATGGACCTTGACCGCGTCCTCCGAGACGAGGTCGATCACGATCTCCAGATCGGTCGGATCCCCGACGACGACGAGCTGCGTGCCCGGCTCCACGACCGCCGCGCTCTCCCTGAGCAGCCGCAGCACCCGGCCGCTCACCGGGGAGCGGATCTCCATCCGCCAGTCCTCCGGCCGGCCGGCGGCCCCCTGCGGCCGGGTGCGGAGCAGAGCCGCCTCCGCCATCGCCAATTCATACTGCGAGATTTGGATCCGTTCCGCCGCCGCCTTCTCATCCTCGACGGCCGTCTTCCAGGCCCGTTCCGCGGCGTCGAGTTGCTCGTGCGACATCGCCCGGCTCGGGGCCAGATCCCGGGCCCGCTCCAGATCGGCCGCCGTGTATTCGACGGCGACCCGTGCCCGGGCGAGCAGCGGATCGACCCGGCGCCGGGCGGCCCGGGCGGCCTCGACGCGGGCCAGCGCCTCCGCCTCGGCGCGGGGATCGAGCAGCGTCGGGTCGGTCGGCTCGATGACCGTGATCGGCGTCTCGCCGGCCACGACCGGATCGCCGGCATGCAGTTCGACACGGCTCATCCGGCCGGCGAGGGGAGCGGAGACGATGTATCGCTCCTTGATCCGCGTCACGCCGTCGTCCGCGACGCGCACCTCCAGCGGTCCGCGGGACACCGGCCGCACCTCCACCGGCACCCGTTCCGGCAGCAGGGCCCAGGCGACCGCCGCGGCGATGGCGGCGAGCACCGCGACAGCCGGCAGGCGGGCGGCGATCCGGGGGCCGGTCATGTCAGTCCCTCGCTTTCAACACCGCCACCAGGTCGAGCCGGTCGAGCTGGCGCCGGACCACGACCGCGGCGGCGACCGCCGCCAGCAGGAGCGTGCCGGCCGCGGCCGCGTAGGTTCGCGGGTGCACCCGGGCCGGCACCCGAAACAATTCCGTATCGTAGCCCCAGGTGGTGGCGACCACGAACCCGGCCCCGAGCAGCAGCCCGGGGGGGACGGCGGCGAGCGTCACGAGCGCCTGCTCGCCGAGGAGGATGGCCGCCACCTCGCGACGGGTATAGCCGAGGACCCGCAGGCTGGCGAGGTCGCGTGACCGCTCGATGACGCTCTGCCGGGCGGTCGTGGCGACGACGCCGCAGGCGATCACGGCGGCGAACAGGGCGTTCACGGTCCGCATGCGCAGCAGCGTCCGCGCGATGGTCTCGCGAAACGTCTCGAGCTGCACGTCGCGCGACACCACACCGGCCACCTGCGGCGTGTCGGCGAGCGCCCGGTCGAGGAGGGCCGCCCGGCCGGCATCGACGGCGAGGAACGCCCCCGAGATCGTGCCCGCCTCGCCGAGCAGGCCGCGGAGCGTGTCGATGTGGAGGTAGGCCGCCGTGCCGACCATGTCGTCGATCGTGGCGACGATCGGCAGCCTGACGCGGGGCCGCCGGCCTTCGAGCACGTCCAGCTCGACGGCGTCGCCGGGCCGGGCCCCGAGCAGGTCGGCGAGCTTCGCGCTCACGACCAGCCCCTCGCGCCGGACGTCGTGGACCCGGCCGCGGCGATCGACGAGCCGGAGCAGCTCGCCGCGCTCGGCGAGGGCGAGGATCTCCTGCCGCCGCTCGCGCGGGCCGACCCGCAGCGTCGCGGCCACCGCGCGAAACGGCTCCACCCGGCGGACTCCGGGGAGCCGGCCGAAGGCCGCCAGCGCCCCGGGGCCCGCCGGCTCGACGAGGGCCACCGAGCGGTCGAACCGCTGCACTTCGGTGAACTGGAAGTCGCCCAAGTCGCTCACGGCATCGCCGACGAACATCCCCAGGACCATCACGGCCGCGCCGAGGGCGAGGCCGAGGATCGTCAGGCCGGTGCCGAGCGGCCGTCGTTCCAGGTGGCGGAGCATCATCCGCGTCGTCGGGGCGAGGAACCGGGCGAGCCCGAGCCGTTCGAGGACGGCGGGCCGGTAGCTGGCCGGCGGTTCCGGCTGCATCGCCGCCGCCGGGTGGATTCGCACGGCCCGGGCAACGGCCTGGGCCACCCCGGCCAGGGCCGCGGTCGCCGCGACCAGCAGCGACCAGCCGACCGCCCACGGATCGAGCCGGAAGGCGAGCAGCGGAAAGCGGAAGAAGCGGCCGTACATCGCCGTCAGTTCGATGCCCAGCCACCAGCCGAGCGTCGTGCCGAGGAGCCCGCCGACGGCGAGGACGAGGCCCGCGAGCTTGACGTAGTGCAGGCCGATCCGGCCGGGCGGATAGCCGAACGCCGTGAGCGTGGCGATCTGCTCGCGCTGCGTCCCCACGAGCCGCGAGACGACGAGGTGCATGAGGATCGCCGTCACGGCGAGGAACACGACGGGAGCGACGCGTCCCATGTTTCGCAGCTCGCGAAGCTCGTTCGTCAGGTAGCGGTGCGATGGCTGGAACTCGCGTTCGTAGCTCCCCCGGCCGCCGTAGCGGTCGAGACGGCGGTCGAGTTCGCGGCAGACGTCCCGCGGCGACGCGTCCGGGGCGAGCGTCACGAGCACGTCGTTGAACGCATCTTCCATGTCGAAGGCCGCCGCCAGACCGCGCCGGTCCATCCAGAAGACGCCGAACGACCGGTCGTCGGGAAACAGCCCGCCGGGGCCGATCGTGTAGACGTATTCGGGCGAGGTCGCCACGCCGACGAGGTCGAGCCGCGTCAGCCGGCCGTTGAGGACCGCGAACATCACGTCCCCCGGCTGGAGGCGGTGGGCCGCGGCGAAGCCGGCGCCGACGACCGCCTCGGTGCGCCGGCCCGGGTCGGGGAGCCGGCCGCGCAGCAGGTGGAGCCGGTTGAGGCCGCCCCCCGCGGCGGCCGTGGCCTGGTCGGGCAGCGAGATCAGCCGGCCGACCGCTGGCACGGCGCCGGTCTCGAGCTGCCGACCGGTGGCGTCGCGGGCGAGGTCGAGCGTCACGTCGGCGACGACCCGCGTCTCGACGTCGGCGACGCCGGGGATCCCGCGCAGACGCCGGCCGACGACGTCGGGGGCCCGTTCGAGGTGCAGGAAGACGTCGGCGAACCGGGCCGCCGCATAGTAGGTCCGCTGCGTCCGCGCCAGCGAGTCGAGCATGCTCCAGGCCATGACGAGCACCGCCACGCCGCAGGCCATCACCAGGGCGACCGCACCGAGTTGCGGGGCGAGCCGCAGGGCGTCGCGAAGCAGTTTGCGGTCGAGCGGGGCCGGACGGAGTGTTGCGGACGCCGTCACGTTTTCGACCGCGGCAGGGAGTGGCTCGGCGTGCATGGCGGCTCACCAGTGCAGTTGGTCGGGTGGCGTGCGGGTGGCGTTGATCCGCTCGCTGGCGATCCGGCCGTCCGACATGAAGAGCACCCGGTCGGCCATGGCGGCGATCCCGGCGTTGTGGGTGATGAGCACGGTGGTGGCCCGGAGCTCGGCGGTCACCCGGGCGAGGGCGTCGAGCACGATGACGCCGGTCGCGGCGTCGAGGGCGCCGGTCGGCTCGTCGCAGAGCAGCACCTCGGGCCGCTTGACGATCGCTCGGGCCACCGCCACCCGCTGCTGTTCGCCGCCGGAGAGCTGGGCGGGAAAGTGGTCGGCCCGGTCGGCGAGGCCGACGAGCGCCAGGGCCTCGGCGGCCGCCATCGGCGCCCGGGCGATCTCGGCGACGACGGCGACGTTTTCCAGGGCGGTGAGCGCCGGCAGGAGGTTGTAGAACTGGAACACGAAGCCGACGTGGTCGCGCCGATAGGTCGTCCGCAGGGCGTCGTCGGCGCCGGCCAGGTCGTGGTCGTGGAAACGGACGCTGCCCGCGGTCGGGGCGTCGAGGGCGCCGAGGATGTTGAGCAGCGTTGACTTGCCGCTGCCCGAGGGCCCGAGGAGGACGACGAACTCCCCCGCCGCGATGTCGAGGTCCACGCCGCGCAGGGCGGCGACCTCCACCTCCCCCATCCGGTAGACGCGGGTCAGGCCGCGGACGGTGAAGGCGGGAGCGGGCATCGGCTTCACCTTTCGGTCGATCGGAATTTTCCGTGGGTCGGGGGTGTCCCTGCCACGTCTCCGGACGTTCTCTCCGGGCCTCCGGCCCTTCGCTCACTGCATGTCCGCGACGCTTCGGCATCCATGCCTGCGCTTGCTTCCATAGCCCGGCGACATGGCAGGGACACCCCCTTCTGGATCCGTGACTGACGAAGTTCCCAGAAGGACCCACCTTTCCAGCGTGTCTGGTGACCCGAAATTCTACGAGGCCGCAGGCGCTCAGGCTCAGGGTATGATCGGGCACGAGTTCTCGCCCTCTCCGTCCAGCTCTCATGTCGTCGTTGACGTCCCTGCTCCTCATCGGCCTCGCCGGCGCCGCCGGCACCCTGCTCCGCGCCGGGCTGACCGCCCTGGCGACCCGTCTCTGCGGGACTGATTTCCCCTGGGGCACGCTGGTGGTCAATCTGCTCGGCTGCTTCGCCTGCGGCCTGCTCTGGACGCTGATCCGGCAGCGGGCGGTCGTGCCGGCGGCCGCCGAGCCCGTCCTGCTCGTCGGCCTGCTCGGCGGGTTCACGACCTATTCGAGCTTCGCCCTGCAGGCCACCGAGATGCTCTCCGCCGGCCGACTGTTCGCGGCGGCGGCCTACGTCGGCGCGACGAACATGCTGGGCATCGTCGCCGTCTGGGCCGGCATGCGCGTCTGACTTTCGCGCCGTCGCAGCCGACACGGCGTCTGCTCCGGCTTACGGTCGCCGGGCAACAGCCCGGCTCCCACGCAAGCGATGCTTGCACGGTTGCGGGTCATTCGGAGCGGGGGATC
>JBIKKQ010000225.1:0-4807 GCA_044360305.1 Pirellulales bacterium | reverse complement strand
CCGTCCCCGTAGGCCATCTGACTGCCGTCCCAGAAGGCGTTGTTCATCGGCTGGTAGCGGTCCTGACCGTCGGCCTCCGCCACGTGCACGCTGGAGACGAGCTTCATGCCGGCGTCGTCGAGCGAGTTGCGGCCAAAGCGTTCCAGGTAGAAGTCGAACGTGTCGCCGGAGAAGTCGTAGGCCTCGTTGACGCACGGATCGGCGACCGGCGGCTGTCCCTCGGCCCGCACGAGTTTGCCGGGGAGCATGTCCTTGTTGCCGGCCGAGTGGACGAACCGCTGCCGTCCCGGGTGCAGCGGCACGGCCGTGGTCCGCGGGCCGACCTCGCGGGCCACCGCCCGGGCCGCCCGGACGGCGGCGTCATGGGCGAGGGAGACGAGCGCCCGCTCGCGGATCCGCGCGTCGGACGAGTGCGCCATCTGTTCCACCATGTAGGGGGGGACGATGCACTGCAGGGGATTGCGCCGGCACCGAGGGGACCGGCCGGGGGGCGGGATGTTCATGGCGGGAACACTGCGAAGGTGCGAAACCTGGTGGAAGGGATCCGGATGCGGGGCGCCGGGTCAGCCCGCGCCGCGAGCGGGCCGATCCATAGGCGTGAGGGGTACTATCCCCTCTCCAGTACCAGTCCTGCAAGGGGGGCAGCCGTGGTCGATGCTTGTTTTCGTCGCCGATCGGCGTTCGTCGCCCCCCTGCTGGCCCTGCTCGTCGGCGGCCTCGCGGACCGGCCGGGGGCGGGGGGCGAGGTCGGCCGCGCGCTCCGCGGTCTCGCCGCGCCGCTGCACCACGTCCGCCAGCCGCCGGCGGCGCCCGGCGACCCGTGCGTCGAGGACCTCGCGGCCCGGATCGACTGGCTGAAACGCCGGCTTGAGACCGAGGGCTCGATCGTCGCCAAGCAGCCCGACGTCTGGGGGCAGAACCGGCTGACGCGGCACCGCATGGAGTACGAGGAGGAGATGCGCCGGCAGCTCGGCCAGTTCGCCCCGCGGTCGAGCGCGGCCCTGCGCCGCAGCGACCAGGCCTTTCTCGGCATGGCCCTGGCGGTCCAGTCGGCCTCGGGCCGGCGCCGAACGGCCGTGGACCCCGCGGCCACGGAGATCCCCGCCCCGAGCGTCGTCAACACGATCCAGGGCATGATTCCGTCCACGAACGAGGCGGCGGGCCGGGCCGACTCGCTGGTCATCGCCCGCACCGCGCCGCTCGCCTTTCCGCCGGCGCCGCCCGGGTTCCAGTTCGACGGCGAGCCGCCGGCGCTCGAGCCGACGCTGCATCTCGACCAGCTCTCGCGCTACCTCAATCACCTCCACCAGCTGCGCCGGGTCAACGAGGGGGACGACTCGGCCGACGCCCCGGGCTATTCCCTCAACCTCGTCCGCATCCCGGTCTCGATCCAGCCCGGCGCCCGGACGCGGCGGGGGCACGGCGCCGAGATCACGATCAGCGTCGAGCCCTGCCTCGGAGACGACCTGCTCCCGACCACGGTCCGCAACCTCGTGATCAACGACGTCGTCGATACGATCGCCCCGGGGTTGACCTGGTGCGTCAACGACCCGCAGTGCGTCGGCTGGGCGACCACGATCGTCGGTGCCGACGACGCCGCGCCGGCCCCCGGCGCCGTCGGCGCCGGCCGCCAGGGCGTGCTGGCGGCGGCCCGGTCGCTGCGGGCGAAACTGCCGGCGGCGGTCCCCGCGGCGGCGCCGGCCGTGACGTCCCGACGGGCCCGGCTGCCGCTGCCGTTCACGCAGTTGGCCGACGTCGCCGGCATCGAGCAGATCGCCGTCCTCGTCCGCGACACCCACGCGGCGCTCGCCGGCCACCCGGCCAACCAGCCCTGCATCGGCTACGTCGATGTCCGCGGCTACCTCGCCGAGGAACTGCGGGCGGCGTGGGAGTTTCTCGCGGTCGAGGACCGCCGGCACGTGTGGCAGGAACTGCCCGCCTGGAACCTCGCGGCCCTCGTCCGCGGCCGCCGGACCGGCGAACTGACCGCAATCCGGCGCCGGTTCTTCGCCACCATCGGCCGCGGCCTCGGCGCCGGCATCGAGACCGTCGCGGAACCGCCGCTCGTGCTGCCCGCCGGGGAGGGGCCGCCGCTCGCAGCCGATCCGCTGGCTCCCTGCGGCGAGGCCGACCATCCGCTGCCGACGATCTGCCGGACGACCACGGCGGTGCTCGCCTGGGCGATTCTCGTCGAAAGCGCGCTGCTCGACGAACGGCTGGCGGAGGACATGCGCGAGGCCGCCGGGGTCCGCGGGCAGGGGCGGCCCGCCGGCCTCTGCACCGGGCCGTTCTTCGGCCCCGATCCGACGCCGCAGGCCCGGGCCGCGTTCAACGACTACTTCCGCTGCCGCTGGCCGATCCGGGTGTTCGCCCTCGATCCGCTTACCGACGAGCAGAACGTGGACGACTCCTACGCCCGGCGCCGCGAGCTGCAGATCGCGCTGGCGACGGCGGCGGCGACCGGCCGGCTCAACGCCCAGGCGCTCGCCCGTTACACGCGCCGGCTGGAGACCGACATGGCCACCGTGGCCTTGAACCGCACGGCCGTGGGCTTCGCGCACGGCTCCGACACGTTCGGCTGGCGGTTCTATCCCCGCGTCCAGACGCCTCCCACCCGCGGCACGCTGGCGACGCTCGGCGAGACGATCCGGGGCGGGCCGACCAGCGCCGGCGATCTCGCCCAGCGCTCGCTCGAGCCGGGAATCCGCGAATGCACCGCGATCATCGTCATGCCCTCGTTCGTGCCCTGGATCACGTTCGACGTCCGCGGCACCTGGTTCTCCCTGGCGCATCCGCGGGCCGCGGCGCCCGGCGTTCAGGAGACGCTGACGCTCTCCCGGGCGGTGAAGGGCATGCACGACGCCGCCGCCGCCTGCGGCCGCTGCGCCCACCGCTACCGCGACGGCGAGGTGCCCCGGCTGTTGAAGCTCGTCGAGCAGCTCGACCGGGCCCTGCCGCTGCAGACGATGCAGGCGCAGGTTCCCCACGAGAACACCGCCGGCGGCTTCGAGCTGTTCACCGCCGGCATCACCGACCTCGCGCCCGAGCTGCTCGGCTGGTATGGCGGGCCGGGCATCGATCCGGCCGCCCCGACGACGCTGTTCCTCGTCGGCAAAGGGTTCAGCGTCCACGACACGGCCGTCGTGGCCGGCGGGCAGCCGGTGCGGTTCAAGCCGCTGTCCCGCGAGGTGCTGCAGGTCGAGGTGCCGGCCGGCGTGGCCACGCTCGGCGCCGGCCCCGACGGCGAATGCGTCGCCACGAACGCTCGCGGCGGGCCGCTTCTGCTCGCCGGCGCGAGCGAGCCGCTACCGGCCCCGGTCCGCGAGCCGGCCCAGGTGCACGTCCCAGCCGACAGCGGCGGCGGCGAACCGGCGCCGGCCTGCGCCGGCTGCGGCCCGCTCGCCGGCGTACCCTGCGTTCACGACTGCCGGCAACGCGAGTGGGTGGACGTCCACCTCGCCACGCCCTTCGGCGTCAGCAGCCACCTGCTCGTCCCGGTGGCCCGCCGGGCCGCGGCCCGTCCCGGCGGCCTCGCCTTCGATCCTCCCTGCACGCTCGAACTGACGTTCACGGTCACGAAGACGACGGCCGCGCGGACAGAGTCCGCCCGGATCGACGAGTTCTTCGCCGCCGACTGCACGGCCCTGACGATCGCCGCGCCGGAGGCGTTCGTGCCGCCGGCGAAGGGATCGCTGCGGCTGCTGGTGCGCGACCGGCGCACGTCCGCGGTCGCGGCGACCTTCTCCGTGGACGACCCGTTCTTCGACGCCCGACATTCGCGGTATTCGATCGCGGGGGGCGACCTGCGCAACTTCGTCGGCGACACGTCGCGACCGGCCACCGACAAGACGCTGCGCGGCGCCCTCAAGCCGTATCTCGACACGCTGCTGCAGCAGGGTGGCCTCGGCGCCGACGGCGACGCCGTCTCGCTGACGATCAGCGCCGAACTCGTCGCCGGCCAGCAGGTGCTGCCGGTCGGGGGCACGATCGCGGTCACCGCCACCCGGCGCGGCCGGACGGCGGTCGAGCCGCAGTCCGATCCGGCGGCGACGATTCCATGAATCCCCACGGCGTGTTATAATCCCGTCATGAAACGAAAATACTCAGCTCGCCCTCACGTACACCGCGGCTCGGCGTTCATCCTTGCGTTCCTCCTCCTGGCCGGGCACGTCGCCCTGCTGCCGGCGGGCACGGCACGTGCCAACGATCCGCGGCGACTGCCGGCCCTGACTCCCCAACAGGCGACCGAGCTCGTCGCCCAGGGCAAGCCTCTCCAGCTGATGGTCACCGAGCTCACGCCGGAGGTGGCCGAGATCCTCGCCGGTTTTCCCCACGAACTGCAGTTCAACGCCCTGACCACGCTCACGCCCGAGGCCGCCGCCGCCCTCGCGAAACGCAACGCGCCGCTGCTGCTGCGGAAGGTCGCCGCGCTGACGCCGGCCACTGCCGCGGCGTTGGCGATGCACCGCAATGAGATCAACCTCCCGGGCGTCAAGGAGATCGCGCCGGACGTGGCCGCGGCCCTCGCCCCGCACGCCGGCCTGCTCATCCTCGGGGTGACGGAGCTTTCCGACGACGCGGCGGCGGCCTTGGCGAAGCACATCGGCGACCTGCGGCTCGACGGCCTCACGAGCCTGACGTCGCTCCCGCTCGCGGAGCGGGTGGGGCGGCAGACGGTCGTCTGGCTCGGCAGCGTGAAGCGGATCACACCCGAGATCGCCCGGGCGCTCAACCCGCCGGTCGATCTCCAGGACAAGGCGCTCGGTTATCGCTGGATCGACATCGGCCTGACCGAGCTCTCGCCCGA
>JBIKKQ010000224.1:0-4808 GCA_044360305.1 Pirellulales bacterium | reverse complement strand
GCCGCTGCGAACGTGGGTGGTTCGCGGGCTGCGGCCGCGGCTGGCGACGGCGGCGGAGAGCGTCGCCACGCTCGCCGTGAACCGGCGCGACGAGGATCAGGACCGGCTCTGCTTCGGCCGCCTGCACCGCCCGGACGGAATGCCGCTGGCGGCGATCCAGCAGTTCGTGGACGACTGCACGGCCCGGCCCGTCGCGGAGATGTTCCGCCGCCAGCTCCAACTGGAAATGCTCCCCGGCTGGCTGCGGCGCACCGCGCTGCGCTGGAACCTGCACTCCGCGTCGCCGAAACGGCCCGGCCGGCTCGGCACCTTCAGCCTCTCCACGCTGGCCGGTTTCCAGTCCTTCAACCGCTTCCATCCGACGCTCTGCACGACGAGCCTCGCCTACGGACCGCTGGAGGCCGACGGCCGCTGCCTGGTGACGATCATCGCCGACCACCGCGTCCTCGACGGCGCGGCCGTCGCGGCGGCGCTCGTGCGGCTCGAGCAGGTGCTCGGCGCGGAGATCGTGGCGGAACTCACGGCGTCCCGGGCGCCGGCGGCGCCTCCGCGGTCGGCCGCCCCTCCCGCAGCCGCCGCCTGATCTCGGCCAGCCGTTCGCCGAACTCCCGCTCCAGCCCACGGTCGGTCGGCTCGTAGTAACGCTTCTCCACGCCGAGATAGTCCTGGGCCGCGATTCCCTCCGGCGCGTCGTGGGCGTAGGCGTAGCCCTGGCCGTGGCCGAGCCGCTTCGCACCGGCGTAGTGCCTGTCCTGCAGGTGCCTGGGCACGGGGATCACCGCCTGCTCGCGGACATCGCGGCGGGCGGCGCCGATCGCGGCCGTGCAGGCGTTGCTCTTGGGGGCCAGCGCCAGGTAGGTGACCGCCTGCGCCAGCGTCAACTGGCATTCGGGCAGCCCCACGAACTCGGTCGCTTGCATCGCCGCCACGGCAATCACGAGCGCCTGCGGGTCGGCGTTGCCGACGTCCTCGCTGGCGAGGATCACCAGCCGGCGGGCGAGGAACCGCACGTCCTCGCCTCCCTCGAGCATCCGCGCCAGCCAGTAGAGACCGGCATCGGCGTCGCTGCCCCGGATGCTCTTGATGAGGGCGCTGGCGCAGTCGTAGTGGGTGTCTCCCGCGTCGTACCGCAGCGCCTTCCGCTGGACGCTCTCCCGCGCGAGGTCGAGCGTGAACACGAGCGGCCGCGCGGCACTGGACAGGACGCCGATCTCCAGGGCCCCGAGCGCCCGCCGGGCGTCGCCGTCGGACGTCTCCACGAGGAACTCGCGGGCCTCGGGCGTGAGCTCGACCTGCTCTCCGCCCAGGCCGCGGTCGCGGTCGGCGACCGCGCGGTCGAGGATCGTCGCCACGTCCTCGCGGCCCAGGCTCTCCAGTTCGAAGATCCGGCTCCGGCTGACCAGGGCGCTGGTGAGGGCGAAGAACGGATTCTGCGTCGTGGCACCGATGAGCGCGATCACGCCGCTCTCGACGTCGGGGAGGAGGACGTCCTGCTGGGCCTTGTTGAACCGGTGGATCTCGTCGATGAACAGGCAGGTCCGCTGGCCGTCGTCCTCGAGCCGGCGCCGGGCGGCGTCGAGCACGTCGCGGACGTCCTTCACGCCCGAGGCGGTGGCGGAGAGTTCCACGAACCGGCGCTTCGTCTCCCGGGCGATGATCTCGGCGAGCGTCGTCTTCCCGACCCCGGGCGGCCCGTAGAGGATCACGGAGCCGAGCCGGTCGGCCTCGATCAACCGGCGCAGCAGCGTCCCGGGGCCGACGACCTTCGCCTGACCGACGTAGTCGGCCAGCCGCCGGGGCCGCATCCGCGCGGCGAGCGGTGCGGCACGGGCGAGGTTGGCGGCGCGGGAGGCGGCGAACAGGTCGGGCATGGGATCGGCGTGCGGGCGTGGGCCGGGACCGCATCTTACCCCGCCTGCCCCGTCGGCACCGCCGGCCCATCAGGGTGAAGACATGCCGGTTCCGCAGGCCGGGAAAACTGGCCCGATCCTGACGGTGCTCCCGATGAAAGAGGCGGGAGGGTCTCCCCGGCGGGCCATGTCCGCCGCGTTCCCGGAGCGTCCGTCGTGATCCCCATCCGGCACCGGTTCGCCGCGGCCGTCATCGGCCTGCTCTGCGCCGCCCTCGCTGCGGCCGTGCCGGCGGCGCGGGCCCAGCAGGACGCGCAGCAGCGGAACGGGGTTCTCGAATTCCCGAACCTCGGGCCGATCCCGGGATCGACCGAACCGGTCCTCGGTGCCGGGCCGGGGGCCATGGAGCCGGCCATGAACGTGCCCGGTGGTGCCGGCATCCTCGGTGGCGCCAGGCGGGTCGGCCGCACTCCACGCGGGGGCAGGGCGAAGCCCGCCGCGACGGTCGCCACGACTCGCGGGCTCCAGGTGCCGGAGCCCCTGCCCGGGCCCACGCAGCCCGCGCCCCAGCCGCCGCCCGCCGCTCCGGCGCTCGACGAGCGGATCCTCGACGACCCCGGACCGGCCGACGGCCTCACGCTCGACGCGGCCATCGAGCGGATGATGAAGGCGAACCTCGACATGCGGGCGCTGCGGCACGAGCTCACGCAGTCCGACGCCGACGTGCTCACGGCGGGGCTGCGGACCAATCCCCTCGTCTACATGGACACGCAGTTCATCCCCTACGGCTCGTTCACCCCCGAGCGGCCCGGCGGACCGACGCAATACGACCTCAACGTCACCTACCCGCTCGACGTCTCCGGCAAGCGCCGGGCCCGCGTCGTCGTGGCCCGGATGGCGCGGTCGGCGCTCGAGGCGCAGTTCCAGGACGTCGCCCGCCGGCAGATCGACAATCTCTACAAGTCGTTCATCGCCCTGCAGGCCGCGTGGATCGACCGGCTCATGGCCCAGGCTGTGGTCCGGCGCCACGAGCGGCTGCTGGCGGAGTTCCGCGCCGCGGGCCGGGCCGCCGACCGTTCCGCGGCCGACACGATCGACCACCTGTCGCTGGTGCTGGAGCGGGCCCGCGGCAGCCTCGGCGAGGCCGAGGAGGCCTACGCCGACGCCCAGGAGGGGCTGGCCGTGCTCCTCAACCTGCCGGCGCCGGACGTTGCCGGACTGGCGCCGCAGGGGAGCCTGCGGGGATCATTCCCCGAACCGCCGACGGGAGACGAACTCACGGCGCTCGCCCTGCGCTGCCGCCCCGACGTGCATGCCGCGCGGCTGGGCATCGACCGCGCGGGCGCCGAGGCCCGGCTGCAGCGGGCCAACCGCTTCGAGGACGTGTATCTGTTCTACGACCCGATCACCTATCAGGACAATCGCCCGCAGAACCTGCTCAGTGCGCACTCCTGGGCGGTCGGCCTGACGTTCGCGCTGCCGATCTTCAATCGCAACCAGGGCAACATCGCCCGGTCCGAGAGCAACCTCGCCCAGTCGAAGCTGGAGCTATCAGCGCTCGAACGCCGGGTCGTGGCCGAGGTCCGGCTGGCCGACCGCGAGTACCGCCGGTCGCGGTAGGCGTTGGAGCAGATCGAGCAGGCGATCCTGCCCCGGAGCCGGGACATGCTGCGCCGCAAGACGGAGCAACTGGCAGCCGGCACGATCGACTCCGAGGCCTACCAGGTGCATCTCGACGACGCGGCCGAGGTCGTGCAGAGCCACCGCGACGCGCTCCTCCGCCAGCGTCGGGCGATGCTCGACCTCAACACCGCGGTCGGCCTGCGGATCCTCCCCTGACGCGGCCGCCGCTCATACGGCTCACACTTGATTCTCGCGCACAAGCGGATCCCGTTGATTGAGCGACTGCGGAGGGGTGCCCATGCCCAAAGAGCCGGCGTGAGCTGCCCAGCGGAGGCAGGATGCCGGAGCGCAGGCAGGTCCGAGAGAGCGCAGGCCAGGATGGCCGGAGCGAACGTCCGGCGATGGGGCATGGGCAGCCCGACCAGCGAACCGCGCGAGCTTCAAGCGTGAGCCGGATCACTCGATCTCCAGCTGCTGGAGGAAGTCGTCGAGTTCCCGGCGGGCCGCCTGCTCCTTCTGGACCAGCGCCGTGATCTCCTTCCGCAGCACGTCCACCCTGTCCTCCTGCTCCGTCATCTTGCGGACGTACTTGAGATACAGCTCGTTGGTCCGGTCGAGGTTGGCCATGTTCTGCCGGAGCCGGTTCTGCTCCTGCTCGACCACCTGGATCTCGCGCTCCTTCTCCTGCTTCGTCCGCACGATCTCCTCGATCGCACGCTTCTTCGCCAGCACCTGCCCGAGCGCATCCTTGACCCGCTGGCTCGGCACCTTGCTCTGCACGAAGATCCCGATCTGGCCGGCGTCTATGTTCGTCAGCCCGATCCGCTGCTCGCCCGGCTGCTCCTCGACCACCTCCAGCGTCGCCGGCTTCCCCGGCTCGGCGAGGACCGCGAACCGGTGGCGGTCCCGGGTCGTCTCCGCCGTCTTCTCCGGCGCGACGAGCTTCCAGTTGCCACCGTCCCGCGGATGCTCGACGAGCAGCTTCACCGGCTTCGCTCCCGCGTTCTTGATCTCGAATGTCTTCTTCCGGGTCGCCTTCCGCGTGACCACCAGCGTTCCCTTGACGATCTTCACCGCCAGCATCTCGTCGGCCTGCGACTGGTTCCGCGGGTTGACCTCCACGTCGAGGTCGATGGCGTAGCTCAGAAGCCGCTCGCTGCCGGGCGCCATGTCCTCGATCCGCGCGTCGCCGGCGTAGCCCCCCGCCTCGAACACGGTCACCGGGCCCTGCATCAGGTTCAGCTTCGTCGAGTTCACCAGCCGCAGCCCGGCCAGCGGATGCTTGGCCAGCACCCGCTCGTCGTAGATCGAGAGTTTTTCCACCTCGACCGTCTC
>JBIKKQ010000223.1:0-4829 GCA_044360305.1 Pirellulales bacterium | reverse complement strand
GAACGGGTGCTGCGCCGGGCACTGTCAACGGACCCCGCCGATCGCTTCGGCAGCTGCGAGGAGTTCATCGATGCGCTCGATTTCGCCGTCGAGCGGGCGAGCGCCGACGAGCAGGGGGCCGGCGAGCCGGACGCGGCGTCGTTCCCGTGGCTGAAGGCCGCGTTGCTCGGCGCGGGGTCGCTGGTCGCCCTTGGGCTGGCGGCGGTGCTGTTCCTGCCGGGCTTCTGGCCGTTCGAGAGCCGCCGCGACGGCGATGGACGCGGGCTCGACACGGGCAACGGCCGCACGCAACAGGCCACGACCGTGCCGCCGGTCCGGGAACCGCCCCCGGACTTTCTCGCCAAGGCACGCGCGGCCATCGAGGCCGCGGGGGGCGGCGAGGCGTTGGTCGATCCGGCGCGGCTGCAGGAGGCAAGGCAGTGGGCCGAGAAGGCCCGGCAGGGTGGCGACGAAGCCGCCGCCGCCCGGCTGATCGCCGAACTGGACGCCGTGGAAAAAATCGCCGCGATCGTTCGCGGTGCGACGACGGACGAGTCCCGTCTCGACGAGGCGGCGGAGTCGGTGCGCACGCTGCCGGCGGGCACGCCTCCGCAGGTGCGCACGTCGATCGAAAACGCGCTCCGTGGTCAGCTCGACCGTCGGGCGACCGCGGCCGTCGAGCGTGCCCGGGATGCCCTGCTGGCCGCCGTCGCGCCTGCCGGAGACATTGACGCGCAGCGGCTCGACGCGGCACTGAAGGAGGCTGATCGTGCCCGCACGCTGGCCGGCGATGCCACGACGAAGCCGCTGTTCGACGCCGTCGCGGCGGTCCGCACCATGGCACCGGTGATTTTATCCACCGCGGCCGAACCAGCGGGCCTCGACGACGCCGTCAGCGCCATGGACCGGGCGACGACGTCGTTGCCAGAAGTCGTCCGCGAGCGACTCGGCCGCCGGCTCGCCGACCGGCTCGTCGCCCGGGCCCGCCAGCGGCTCAAGGACTACGAGCCGAAAGCCTCGCCGACACCGCCGGATGCGATGCGCCGGGCGATCGACGACTCCGCCGCCGACGCGGCCGCGGCGGCCCGGATCGACCCGGCCTCGTGGCAGGCCCGTCGGGAGCAGGGCCGCTGCGCGGCGTTCCTCGGCCAGTACGAAGCGGCAGCGAAGCACTATTCCGCCGCCCTCGACCTGGCCACCGCGGCCGGCACGGTGGCCGACGCCGACCGACAGGACCTCCACTCGCGGCGGGCCTTCGCGCTGCTCAAGGAGAGCCGGTTCGCGGACGCGGCCGACGACTACGTCGTGTTTCGTGCCGGAGACCCCAAGCTCCGGCTCAATCTCTGGGACCTGCACCTGTCCGCGGTGGATGCCGGCAAGGTCGATGAAGCGTTGAAGATCCTCGCGGTGCTCGAGCCACGCATGCGTGGGGACGTCGCCCCGCTGCCCCAACTGGCCCTCTGGGAGGTGCTATCGCAGGAGGCGTGGCTGCTGGCCTGCGGCCCCCGGGCCGACGAGGCGTCGGGCCGCCGTGCCATCGCCCTGGCGACGGAGGCCCTGGAACTTCCGGGAGCCGTCCGGGGCACCGTTCTCGACGCGTTGGCCGCCGGCCATGCCCGCGCCGGCCAGTGGGACGACGCCGTCGAGCGATTGAAACAGGCCGTGGAAGCAACAGACGACGCGGATGACAAAAAGTCGCTGGAACGCCGGGCCGAGGCGTATGCCCGGCGACAGCCGTGGAGCAAGGTCGTGGACGATCCGGCCGGCAACTGACCGTCGGGCGGATGGCGAACCGGCTGAACGGTGCTAGCGGCAGTCTGGGCAAACCCTGCGGGGCGTGGCGATTGTTCCGGCGATGCTCGGCGACGCGGCGGTAATTTGTCTGCCCGCAGGCGACTCCCGTTGCAGGGCAGGTCGGCCGCACACCGATCTCCTCACCGAGCGGGGTCGCCGGGGGGAACGGCGGCATGGGGCCGTATGGACGCGCAGCCCGTTCGGAACGCGTGTGTGGGGGGATCTGCGATGGATCGGTCACGAAAGTCATCCGTTTCACTGCCGATGCGACTGGGCCGGGGGTTGCTCGCGACGTGTGCGGTCGCCTGTGGTGCGACCGGCCGTGCGGATGATCTGGCCGATCATTTCCCCAACCTGAAGATGCCGCCGATCCTGGCGGAAACCTCGGCCGGAGAGGCCGAACGCGACGACGGGCCGCTGGGGAAGCCACGGGACTTCGCGACCATCGTCGCCGAGGCCAAGCGAGAGGCGCTGGGACTGCCGCCCTTGGGACGGCGGAGCGTCGCCAGCAATCTGCCGTCGCCGCAGCCCAGCCGGACCGTCGCGACCACCGTCTCCCACGCCAAGCCGCACTGCCGGACGCAGAAGAACGCCTGCCCGCCGCCTCAGTCTCAGTGTCCGCCGGGGCGGATGCCGACCCAGCCCGGTGCCAAGCCCGGCCCCGCGGCGCCCGGCCCCGCCGTGCCCGGCACCACGCCCGACGGCACGGTGCCACTCCCGGACGTTGCCCGTCCGGCCCAGCCACAGCCGGCGGTGCCCGACCTCAGTCGCCAACTCGCCAGGGCGGACGTCGGCGGCCTGCGCGAGACCTACACCGACACGCCCGTACTCATCGGCGACGGCTGCGCGCCTTTCGGCCAGCCGTCCCGCGTCCCGGTCACCAGAGCCTTCGTCTTCGCACCCGGCGTGACCGAGTCGGCCGGATCTTTTGTCGGTGCAGGCCCCTACGGCATCAATCAGGCGTTGCCGTCCTCAACGCAGTTCAACAACATCCAGGCGATCGCCGCGCAGGGACCCGGCTTCGTCCTGCCGTCGACGCCCTACGGCTCCGTCTCGGCAGTCCCGATTCCGATCACGGGCCCGGCGATCAACGGCATCACTCCGGTCGAGTCCCCGTCCTCCTTCACGTCGGCGGTCGATACACAGTTCAGCTCCGACCCGGCGCTGACGGAGTACGCGGGCCGCAACCCCGCGACGGTGTACGACCCGAGCACCTCGGGAGCCGTGCCCTCAATCAGTCCAGGCACGCAGGATGCCTACCTGTTCTACGACTACGTGGTGGACACGGAACTGCTGATACCGGGCGCCGCGGTCGGCTTCGTCAAGTTGACGGAAAACATGAGTCCGCTGCCGCGCGACCGCGTCTACATGAACTACAGCTACTTCCGCAATGCGAACTTCTTCTATGAGCGGGCCGACGTCAACCGGTTCATGCCCGGCTTTGAAAAGACCTTCTTCGACGGCTGGACGTCGATCGAAGTCCGCACCCCGTTCGCCGCGACGCTGAGCAATGACCAATGGGTCCAGACGGGTGAAGAGTGCCGGCAATACCGTGACATCGAGTTCGGCAACATGTCGGTGATCTTCAAGACGCTGTTGGTCGAGCGGAAGACATGGGCGATCACGGGTGGCGTGCAGGTGATGCTGCCGACCGCTGCCGACACGAACTTGTACTTTCCCCAGCCCGGCAACCCCACGGCCAAGACGCTGCAGTCGGTCTACGTGGACAATCAGTCAACCCACGTGATGCCGTTCTTCGGATCGATCTGGGCCCCCAACGAGCGGTTCTTCAGCCAGGCCCTGCTGCAGGTGGACATCGACTCCAACGGCAATCCGGCCTATGTCAACAACAACCTGACCCCGGGCATTTACGGCGACGCACTGAACCCCGTGGGCCGACTCTACATGCCGACGTTCATGTACCTGTCGTTCGGCACCGGCTACTGGATGTATCGCAACAACACGGCGAACTTCACCGGCTTCGCCCCGATCATGGAGGTGCACGTCAACCAGGGCATGAGCCAGTTCAACCCGCTCACGACCGACACGTTTACCCTGGGATCTCCCACCGGGGTGGTCTCGGTGACCAATGCCCTGATCGGCTGCAACTTCGAGTGGGGGCAGCGGTCCACGCTGACATTCGGCTACGTGACGCCGCTGGGAGGCGGTGCTGACCGGTTCTTCGACGGGGAGCTCCGGGCACTGTACAACTGGCGTTTCGGCCCCCAGAACCGGCTCACCAGGGCCCAGTTCTGATCCCCGGCGGCCCAGGCAGGCTCGACGCCGCCGACGGCCGCATCATGGCCACGTATCGCGATCGTGCCGTGGCGGGCGGGCATGCGGCTTTTTCAGGGTTTTTGAACCACAGCCGCCGATTTCTTGACGCGCTGTCGTCGCGAAGGTACGCCTGACGAATTGTCGTCGTTCCGGCGGAGGCAGGTCCGGCGACCGCCGAAGCAAGGCAGCTCTTTCAGCAAGGGGAAATGTCCACCATGGCTCCAGACTTCTCGCCGTTCACCCGTCGCGGTTCGCTGTCATCCCTCCGCCGTGACCGGCGGTCCGCGACCGCGGCTCGGCGACGCCCCCAGAACGTCGCCGTGGCGGTCGAATCCCTCGAGCCCAGAGCCCTGCTCGCTGTCACCGCGGAACTCATCGGTGGCGACCTGGTCATCGCCTACAACGACCCTGCCGACGTCCTCGCGGACATCTCCAGCGACGGAACGAAGTACATGGTGTCGGGGACGGGGCTCGTTGCAAAACAGTTCAAAATCGCCGATGTGACCGGTGTGATTACCGTGGCCGACAAGGCCTCCAAGTCAGGCCAGACGTTCCAGGTGCTCTCGGGTAACTCGCTTGCCGCTCCGCTCCAGGTCAACGCGAACGTCGAGACGGCCTCGTTGCTCGGCGGCATCAATGCCTCGCTGCCTGGCGACGTGCTCATCGGTTCCGCGACGATCTCGCTGGCCAACGACATCTCGACGGCCACCACAAATGGAAACATATCGCTGACGGGCGCGGTGACGCTCGAGGCGAACGTCGCTTTGAACGCCGGAAGT
>JBIKKQ010000178.1:0-6917 GCA_044360305.1 Pirellulales bacterium | reverse complement strand
AAGCCGAAACTCGTCGCCGACGCCGGCAAGGCGGCGCCGGCGGCCGCCGGTCGCCGGGGCCGCGCGACCCTGCTGGCGCCGCGCTGGAAGTTCAGCCGGCGCGGCAGGAGTGGCCTCTGGGTGTCGAGCCTGTTCGACGAGGTCGCCCGACACGCCGACAGGCTGTGCGTGATCAACTCGATGGCCACCGACCTGCCGGCCCACCTCCAGGCCTTCGCGCAGCTGCACACGGGCACCGCGCAGTTCGTCCGCCCCTCGCTCGGTGCCTGGACGCTGTACGGCCTCGGCACCGAGAACCAGAACCTGCCGGGATTCATCGTCATCAACCCGCCGGTCGCCGCGGCGCGGACGTTCGGCAGCGCGTTCCTGCCCGCCGTCTACCAGGGGACGCGGGTGGGCGGTTCGCCGCGGCCGGCCCTCGGCCAGCGACGCGGCGCCGCCGATTCCACCACCGTCGCCAACATCGAGAGCCCGCTCCTCGACCGGGCGGCCCAGCGGAGCCAGCTGGATCTCGTGCAGCGGCTCAACGCGTCGCGGCTGGAGCTCGACGGCGGCGTGAGCCCCGCGACCGAGGGCGTGATCGAGTCCTACGAACTTGCCTTCCGGATGCAGGACGAGGTCCCGAAGGTGATGGACATCGCCCGCGAGAGCAAGGCCACGCTCGACCGCTACGGTGTCGGCGGCGACGACACCGATGGCTTCGGCCGGCAGTGCCTGATGGCCCGGCGGCTGGTGGAGGCGGGGGTGCGGTTCGTGCAGGTGACGCACGGCGGCTGGGATCATCACGTCAACCTCGGCACGGCGCTTGAGACCTCGGCCCGCCAGGTGGACCGTCCGATCGCCGGCCTGCTCGCCGACCTCGCCGACCGCGGCCTCCTCGACGAGACGCTCGTGATCTGGGGGGGCGAGTTCGGCCGCACCCCGCACAGCCAGGGAACGGACGGCCGCGACCACAACAACAAGGGATTTTCGCTGTGGATGGCCGGCGGCGGCGTGAAGGGGGGCATGACCTACGGGGCGACCGACGACTACGGCTACGAGGCCGTGGAGAAGCGGATGCACATCCACGACTGGCACGCTACGCTCCTGCACCTGCTCGGCCTCGACCACGAGCGGCTGACGTTTCCCTACGCCGGCCGCGACTTCCGGCTCACCGACGTCCACGGCACCGTGGCCCGGGAAATCCTCGCCTGACCCGCGCATCACCGTCACGCCGACCACGCGTTCCTGTTTCGATCCACTTTTTTCTTCGGAGGCCCGTCATGACCAGCCTGTTTCGCCCGCTCCCGCTCGCGGTCGTCTGCATCACGCTCGCGAGCGTGGCGGCAGCCCAGCCCCCCGTTCGCCGCAATCCCGCCGAGATGTTGAAGCGGGCCGACGCCAACGGTGACGGCAAGGTGACCCGGGATGAGTTCATCAAGGCCCGCACCGCCGACGCCGAGGCGGCGTTCGCCCGGCTCGACACCGATGGAGACGGGACGCTCGACGACAAGGAGTTGACGGCCGCCGCGGAGCGCGGACGGCCGGGCGGGGCGGGGGAACGCCGACCCGACGGCGAATGGCCCACGCGGCCTGACGGCGAGCGGCCACGACGGCCTGACGGCGAGCGGCCGCAACGGGCTGATGGCGAGCGGCCGCAACGGCCGGGGCCCGGCGCGGGCGGCGCCGAGGCGTTCAACCGTCTCGATCACGACGGCGACGGCCGGTTGTCACGCGAGGAGTTCGACGAGGGCATGGCGCAACTTCGCGGGGCCATGCAGCGGGGCGGCGCGGGGCCCGGCCAGCCCGACCGCGGCGGCCGCGGGCCGGCGGAAGGCTTTCGGAAGCCGCCGCAGCAGGACTGATCCCGGCCTCCTGCGCGGGGTTACTACTGGGTGCATCCAATAGGTGAGACTTGCCTGGGCACGGTTCGGGGTCACCCACGCCCACTCGCCGGACGTTCATGCTCAGCGAGTCGGCGGTGCTGACAAGCGTAGGCATGGCCCCTCCGCGTGCTGGCACTCGTGGAGCGCCCGGCCGGACACTGATCGGCGCCCGCAGTTCGTATTCCCCGGTGCAGGCACTCCAACCCGGTCAGCGGGGCGTGCGGCTGCCCACCATCCGGCCGAGCGTCGCCACCACGTCCACGAGGCCGCGGGCCTGCGCCGACAGTTCCTCCGCCGCCGCCGAGCCTTCCTCGGCCGCGGACGCCGTCTGCTGCGACGTGTGCTCGATCTGGCCGAGCGAGGTGCCGATCCGGTCGAGTGCCCGGTGCTGATCGCCGCTGCCCGCCCGGACCTCGTCCACGAGCGTGCCCACGGCCGCCGACCGTTCGGCGAGCTTGCCGATCGCCTCCGCCACCGCGGCGACCTTCGTCCGTCCGGCCTGGGAGCGGGCGATGGCCGTCTCGATCAGGGCGGCCGTCTCGCGGGCCGCCACGGCGCTCCGCTGGGCGAGGCTGCGGACTTCGTCGGCCACGACGGCGAACCCGGCGCCGGCCTCGCCGGCCCGGGCCGCCTCGACGGCGGCGTTGAGCGCGAGGATGTTGGTCTGGAACGCGATCTCGTCGATCGTCTTGTTGATCTTCGAGATCCGCCCCCCCGCGTCGTCGATGGCTGCCATCGCCGTGACCATCTCGTCGAGCAGGGCGGTGGACGCGGCGAACTCCTGCCGTTCGCGGCCCACGAGGTCGCCCGCCGTGCCGGTGCGCCGGACGTTGTCGGTGGCCAGGGCGCCGGCCTCGCGGGCGGCGGAGGCGATCTCGCCGACGGCGGCGACCTGCTCGGAGGCGCCCTGGGCCAGCATCCGGCTGGTGGCCGCCACCTGGGCGGAGCCGATGTCCACGCCCTCGGACGTCGCCGACAGGTCGTTCACGGCGGACTGCAGTGTGCGGGCATGGCGTGCGATGCTCATCCAGCCGATCACCGCCGCCAGACCCGCCACCGCGGTCACCAGCAGGGCGAGCAGATCGCTGCGCCGGCCGGCGGCGGCGGCCACCGCCTCGGTCCGGCCGTCGAGCATCCTCTCGAACTCGTCGATCGGCCGCATGATCAGGTCCTTGTCGCGGTGGTACTGCTCGTCGTGCATGATCCGGCGGGCCATGTCGGGATCGGCCGGTCCCTCCCTGGTGTAGCCGCCGCGGCCGTCGGCGAACCGGCCCTTGATCGCGTTCATTGCGATCGTCTCGGTGGTCACCAGTGCGTTGGAGTTGTCCTCGGCTTCGGTGAGCTTGCCGAGCTCCGCGGCCGTGAAGCCCTGCCGCTCCATCAGCGTGCGCAGCGGCACCGTCCGGCCGTCGGGGCGCGGCTTGACGCCGTTGCGGACGTCGAGCAGATCCCAGTAGGCGCTCTCGAAGCCGGCATCGCCCGTGACGCAGTAGGTGCGGGCCAGCCGCGTCAGTTCGTCGGAACTGTGCCGGAGTTCGTGCGCCAGGAGGAGCGACTGGAAGCGGTTGACGTGCGCCGTTTCCAATGCGGCCTGGTTGACGTAGGCCAGGGCGGCCAGCGCCGCCAGGATCAGGAGGGGGCCGAGCAGGGTGAGCCGCAGTCGCTGCATCGCGTTCATGGCAGTGCCGCCGGGGTTCGGTGACGGGGACTCGTCGAGTGTAGTTCGCGGATTCGGGCGTCCGGTCGCGCCGACGATGACGATCGTGCGGCCGACCGCGGCGGCCGGCCGCCGGGCCGCGGTCGCGAAGCTAGGATTGGCGGTCGCGGGATCCGTCGGGCCCCGTCGCACGCCCCAGGGCATCCCCGTGTCAGATTCCAGCGCCACGGTCCGGCAGCGACTCCAGCAGATCGGCCTCGAACTGGCCTCGATCGAGACGGCGCCCGACCGCGCCGTCGGGCCGTTGGCGGATCGACTGGCGGAAGTCGAGGCGGCGGCCACGGGGGCACCGGCCGGAATCGTGGCGGCGGTCTGCCTGGCCCGAGCATGGGCGCGAGCCGCGGCCGGGGCCCTGTCTGCAGAGGAGCGCGGCCGGTTCGCCGGCTGGCACGGCTGGATGGAGCAGGCGGTCACCGCCTGGGAGCGCGGTCGGCCGCTGCCGGCGTGGCCGGCGGACCTGCCGGCGGCCGAGCCAGCGCCGCGGACCGAGCCTGCGTCACGGCCCGGGCCGCAACACGCCGCGCCGGCCGAGCAGACGGTGTCGCTCCTGCCGGCCGGAATCGACACCGACATGATGCAGCTGTTCTGCGCCGAGTGCGAGGACTTGCTGCGCGACATCGAGCAGGGCGTGCTGGTGCTCGAGGAACGCCCCGACGATCCCGAGACGCTCAACACCGCGTTCCGCGCCTTCCACACGTTCAAGGGCAACGCCGGGCTGCTGAAGCTCGTGGTGCTCCAGCGGGTGGCCCACGAGATCGAATCGCTCCTCGACTCGGCCCGGCGCGGCGAACTGCGGCTCGGCCGGGCGGAGATCGACGTGGTCCTCGCCGGCGCCGACCTGTTTGGCCGCTACGTCGCCGCGGTCTCTGCCCGGCTCGACGGCCGCCGCACCGGCGACAGCGTGTCACTCCCCGTGGCGGCGGTGATCGACGCCGTGGAGGCGGTGTTGGCGGCGCCACGGCCCGGCGCCGGCCCGACGGCGCCGATCGCGGCCGCGCCGGCGTCGCCTGTGCCCACGCCGCCGCCGGCCGCACCTGCGGCCGCCGCACCTGCGTTGGCGGATGCGCCGCGGCCGGCCGTTGCGGGCGGCTCCGTGCGGGTGGACACCGGCAAGCTCGACGGGCTCATCGACCTCGTCGGCGAACTGGTGATCGCCCAGTCGATGGTCGCCCAGAATCCGGCGCTGGAGGGGGTGGCCGACGAGCAACTCGCCCGGTCGCTGGCCCGGCTGCGGGGTATCTGCGCGGACCTGCAGCGCACGGCGACGACGCTGCGGATGGTGCCGATCCGCGGCACGTTCCAGAAAATGGTCCGCCTCGTCCGCGACGTCGCCGGCCAGCTCGGCAAGGAGATCCGGCTCGTCCTCGAGGGTGAGGAGACCGAGCTCGACCGCTCGGTGATCGAGGAGATCGGCGACCCGCTGGTGCACATGATCCGCAACGCCGCCGACCACGGCATCGAGTCTCCCGCCGATCGCCTGGCGGCCGGAAAACCGGCGGAGGGCACGATCACCCTCCGGGCCCGGCACCAGGGGGGCTTCGTGGTGATCGAGGTGGCGGACGACGGCCGCGGCCTCGACCTGGACCGGATCCGGCGCAAGGCCGTCGAACGCGGCCTGATCCGCGCCGACGAGGAACTCGGCGACCGCGAACTGCTCGACCTGATTTTCGCGCCGGGCTTCTCGACCGCCGAGCGGGTCAGCGACGTGTCGGGCCGCGGGGTGGGCATGGACGTCGTCCGGCGAAACATCGAGCGGATCCGGGGCAAGGTCGAGATCGCCGCGACGCCCGGCGGCGGCACGACGTTCACGATCTTCATGCCGCTAACGCTCGCCATCATCGAGGGGCTGCTGGTGGCGGTGGGGGATCAGCGGTTCGTGATCCCCACGCTGGCGGTTCGCGAGTCGTTCCGCCCGGCGCCGGAGGCCGTCAGCACCGTCCACGGCCGGGGCGAGCTGGTCTCCGTCCGCGGCCGGCTCGTGCCGCTGCTCCGGCTCGGTCGCCAGTTCGGCATCGGCTCGGCCATCGACGATCCCGGCGCGGGCATCGTCGTCGTCGTCGAGGCCGGCCAGGAAACCCGCTGCCTGCTCGTCGATGCCCTCGTCGGCAGGCAGGAGGTGGTGATCAAGAGCCTCGGCGAGACGTTCCCGCCGGGCCGCGGCTTCGCCGGCGCCGCCATCCTCGCCGACGGCCGCGTGGGCCTGATCCTCGACACCAGCGCCCTGGTTCGCGTCCGCGCCCGGGCCACGGAGACGGCGGCCTGAGCCGCCGACCAGCGATGAACCACGTTTCCCACTCGGCCGCTCCCGGCAAGTACCTGACGTTCACGCTCGGCCGCGAGTCGTACGGCGTGCCCGTGCGGGCGGTCAGGGAGATCATCCGGCTCTGCCCGATCACCCCCGTGGCCACGATGCCGGCGCACGTCCGCGGCGTCATCAACCTGCGCGGCAGGGTGATCCCGCTGGTCGATCTGCGTGTCCGGTTCGGGCTGCCGGCGACCGAGGAGCACGACCGGACCTGCATCGTCGTCGCGCAGGTCGCCTCGGCGACCGGCGGCACCAGGCCCTACGGCGTGATCGTGGACGGCGTCGAGGAGGTGGCCCAGTTCGGCGCCGCCGACATCGAGCCGCCCCCGGACTTCGGCGGCGCGATCGACACCCGGTTCATCACCGGCATGGCGAAGGGGGCAGCCGGCGTGAAGGTGCTCGTGGACCTCGACCTGATCGCCGCCGCCGACGCCGCCACGCTCGACGTGCCCGCGACCGCACCCCCGGCACCGTGACGCACCCAGTCCCGCGCATCCCGCTCCTGTCGCCCGACACTCCCCCGCGCCGACCAATCGCCACGCCATGAACACCTGGACCATCCCCGGCCGCATCATCGGCGGCTTCGTCGCCCTCCTGCTGATCACGCTGCTCGTGGCCGGCCTGAGCCTGCGGGAGTTGCGGGCCATGAACTCCCACATGACGCAGTTGGCGACCGGCACGGTCCCGTCGATCGTGACGCTCGATCGGATCGTCCAGAGCAACGCCTCGGTCCGGCGCACGATTCGCCAGCTGGTGATCGACGCCGCCGGCGACCCCCAGGCGTGGGAGGCGGCGAAGCGGCGGATCGCAGAACTGCGGCGCGAGGGGGACGACCTGGCCGCCGGGTATCGGACACGCATCGCCGACGCCAGGGAGCAGACGCTGTTCGCGTCGGCGACGACGGCCCGCGGCGGGCTGCTCGCGGCCGCCGGCGAGATCATCGACCTTGTCGGCCGGGGGCAGCTGGAGCAGGCGACGGACGTCCTCCGCACCCGGGGCGATGCCGCGGACCGCGAATGCACGGACCGGT
>JBIKKQ010000128.1:0-10027 GCA_044360305.1 Pirellulales bacterium | reverse complement strand
CAACACGGCCATCGACCACAACGTTCGGACGGCCGAGGCGCAGGCCACGGCGGCCGGGGGGCGGGTGCGGACGAGTTTCGTCGCCATCACGTCGGCGGCAGGGCTGGCTTTGCTCGTCGCCGGCCTGCTGGGCACCGGCATCGTGCGGTCCACGACGCGGTCGCTGCGATCGCTGTCCGACGCGCTGGACGAGTCCGCCACCCGGACGGCGACGGCGGCGGCGGCGCTGGCCACGGTGAGCGCCGATCTGGCCACGGGCAGCAGCGAACAGGGGGCCGCGGTCACCGAGACGAGCGCGTCGCTCGAGCAGATGTCGGCGATGATCAAGAGCACGGCCGACAATGCGGCCCAGGCCACCGAGCTCGCGGCCGGGGCCCGCGCGGCGGCCGAGGCGGGGGCGCGGACGATGACCGACATGAACGCGGCGATGACCGCCATCGAGGCCTCGAGCGCCGAGGTGGCGAAGATCGTCAAGGACATCGACGAGATCGCCTTCCAGACCAACATCCTGGCGCTCAACGCCGCCGTCGAGGCGGCCCGGGCCGGCGAGGCCGGGGCGGGGTTCGCCGTCGTGGCCGACGAGGTGCGGGCGCTGGCCCAGCGGAGCGCCGCCGCGGCCCGGGAGACGGCTGGGAAGATCGAGGCGGCGATCGCCTCGAGCCGGCGCGGGGCCGACAGCTGCGACCGCGTCGGCTCGTCGCTCGGCGACATCGCCGGCCGGGTGACGGCCGCCGACCGGTTGGTGGCGGAGATCGCCAGTGCCGCCCGCGAACAAGCGCAGGGCATCCGGCAGATCGGCGTGGCCATGTCGCAGCTCGACCGGGTGACGGACGAGAACGCCGCCCGGGCCGGCGAGGGCGCCGACGCCGCCGCGGCACTCGCCGGCCAGGCGGGCGTGATGCAGGAGAGCGTGGCCCGACTGCGGTCGCTGGTCAGCGGCGTTCGCGCGGCATCGGCGGCCGGCCCGCGGCCGACACGGTCGGCGCGGCCCGGCCCTGCGGCTCCGCTGTCGCGGCCGGCGGCGCCGGCTCGCGCGCCGCACGTGGAGCGGCCCGCCGGGCCGCGGATCCCCATGCCCGGCGACGCCCCGCGCGGCGAGGATGCCGACGACCGTCACTTCCGCGACTTTTGAACACGCCCCACTCCGCCGGTCCGATGGCGACGATGCCCGCACCCGAACCTCCCCTGTCGGCCGCCGCCTACGCCTTCCTGGCCGACCTCGTCCATCGCCACAGCCGGATCCGCCTCGGCCCCGACAAGCAGGCCTTCGTGTCGGGGCGGCTCGGCGGCCGGCTGCGGGCCGTCGGCTGCGACAGCTACGACGCCTACTGCCGGCTGCTGGGATCGGCGGCCGGCGCGGACGAGGTTGGGGCGCTGATCGACCTGATCTCGACCAACCACACGCAGTTCTTCCGCGAGCCGGACCACTTCGTCCTGCTCGCCCGCCGGGTGCTGCCGCGGGTGACTCGGCGGCCGGTGCGGGTGTGGTGCGCGGCGGCCGCGTCGGGCGAGGAGGCCTACTCGCTGGCGATCGTGCTGGCCGAGCAGTTTCCGCAGGCCGGCGAGGAGGCCTGGACGCTCGTCGCCTCCGACATCTCGCGGCGGATGCTCGACCGTTGTCGGCGGGCGATCTACGAGTCGGCCGCGGTGAAGCTTCCCGACCCGGACCTCCTGCCCCGGTACTTTCGCCGCGGCTTCGGCGACTGGGAGGGCTACTACCGGGTGAAGCCCGCGGTCCGGCGCCGGGTGCGGGTGGAACACGTCAACCTGTTTCAGGACCTCTATCCGTGGCCCGCCGGGCTCGACGTGATATTCTGCCGCAACGTGATGATCTACTTCGACGCCGAATCGCGGCAGGCGCTCGTCGAGCGGCTGTACGCGCAGCTGGCTCCGGGCGGGCACTTGTTCGTCGGTCACGCGGAGGGGCTGCAGGGCCTGCGGCACCGGTTCCGGGCCGTGGCGCCGGGCGTCTACCAGCGGCCGGGGGGGATGTCGGCATGACCGAACACGCTCCCGCACGCCAGATCCGCGTCCTCGTCGTGGACGACTCGGCGCTCGTCCGCAAGGCGATCGGCGACGCGCTCGCCGACGACCCCGAGATCGAGGTCGTCGGCTCGGCCTGCGACGCCTACGTGGCCCGCGAGAAGATCGAACGCCTCGACCCGGACGTGGTGACGCTCGACCTGGAAATGCCGCGGATGGACGGGCTGACGTTCCTCCGCATCCTGATGGAGCACCACCCGCTGCCGGTGGTGGTCGTGAGTTCGCTGACCCAGGCCGGGTCGCAGGCGGCCCTCGACGCCGTCGAGGCGGGGGCCGTGGACGTGCTCGCCAAGCCTGACGGCACGCTGTCGATCGGGTCGCTCGCTGACCAGTTGGCCTACCGGGTGAAGGCCGCCGCGGCCGCCGGCCCGCGGCTGCGGCGCGCGGCTCCTGCAGGCGCGCACCGGCGACTGGAGCCGCCGGTGCGCGGAGCGGCGGGGCTCGGGACGCGGGGGCTGATCGTGATCGGCGCCTCCACCGGCGGGGTCGAGGCGCTGCGGCAGGTGCTGCCGCGGCTGCCCGCCGGCCTGCCGCCGATCGCCGTGGTCCAGCACATCTCGGCCCAGTTTTCCCGGACCGTGGCCGAGCGGCTCGACGCGGTGTGCAGCGTCCGCGTCCGCGAGGCGGGCGACGGCGAGCCGCTCGAACCGGGCACGTGCGTCATCGCCCCCGGCGACCAGCACCTCGCGGTGGTGCGGCAGGGGGGCGGGTTTCGCACGCGGCTCTTGCAGACGCCGCCGGTCCACCACTGCCGGCCGGCGGTGGACGTGCTCTTCCGCTCGGCGGCCGAGGCCGCCGGCGCGGGCGTCGTGGCGACGCTGATGACCGGCATGGGCAGCGACGGCGCGCTGGGCCTGGAGGCGATCCGCCGGGCCGGCGGCACGACGCTCGTGCAGGACGAGGCGACGTGCGTGGTCTACGGGATGCCGCGGGCGGCCGTGGCCCGCGGCGTCGTCGATCGCATCGTGCCGCTCTCCGGCATTCCCGAGGCGATCGTGGCGGCCGTCGCCGCCCGCCCGGCAGGCTGACGGGCGGCGGCCTGCCAGCGGCACCCCGCGGCCGCCGCCGCCCGTCCGGCTCCGGCTACTGCTTCAGTTCACCGCAGTCGGTGATCTCGATCTTTTCCTTCGTCTGGCCGGACCGCGAACCGAGGGCCTCGACCTTCTTGACCACGTCCATGCCCTCGACCACCTGACCGAAGACGACGTGCTTGCCGTCGAGCCAGTCGGTCTTGGCGGTGCAGAGGAAGAACTGCGAGCCGTTGGTGTTGGGGCCCGCGTTGGCCATGCTCAACACCCCCGGGCCGGTGTGCTTGAGCGTGAAGTTCTCGTCGGCGAACTTCGCGCCGTAGATCGACTTGCCGCCGGTGCCGTTGTGGTTGGTGAAGTCGCCCCCCTGGCACATGAAGTCGGGGATCACGCGGTGAAACGTGCTCCCCTTGAAGCCGAAGCCCTTCTCGCCGGTGCACAGGGCGCGGAAGTTTTCCGCGGTCTTGGGCACGACGTCGGACCGCAGTTCGACCACGATCCGGCCGAGCTTCTGACCACCCGCGGAGATATCCAAAAAGCATCTTGGCAACATCGGTTTTTCCTGTGCGATTCCCTGGGACACCAGCGACACCACGACCGTCAACGTGCAGAACACCGTGCGGCGGCTTGCGATCATCTCGATCCTCCTGCGATTACGGCACGCCGCGAGCGACCACCATGGCGGTTTCCGGTCCGTCTCCCGGCCGGGCGCCGAGTGTACGGCAAACCGGCCGCGGCGCGGAGGCGTCCGGAACCCGACGGCACGGAACGGTTCCGGCAGGCTCACGGACCGGCCGGCGCCGGCGCAGCCTGCGGAAAGCCCGACTGGGGACAGGTCGAGAGGGCGTCGAAGGCGATTTTCTGCAAGATCGCCATCTGTTCGTCCGTGATCCCCTCCATCGTGTCCGGCTTCGGGCCCTTGCCACCGCCACCGTAGCCGACCCCGGTGAAATCGGGCTTCAGGCCGAGCGGTGAGACGCCGTACATCGCCCCCACGTTGCAGAACGCCGTGACCGCGAGCACGTGCTTGTTGGAGTGCATGTTGAACTCCGTCCACAGGTCGGCCGGATCGGTGATCCCGGGAAACTTCCCGTCCGCCACCATCTCCACGAGCTTGACCGTCGCCGCGCCGGCCGGCGAGATCACCATCACGCGCCGGCCGAGTTTGTCGTTGATCTGGTCGCAGAGCGTCTGCAGTTCCGCGAGCGGCTCGCGCGAAGCCCGGGTTTTGGTCGCGGCGACATCGAGCGTCTTCGGCCCGTCCTTGGGCATCGTGCCAACGGGCCAGATGTAGGTCTGCCAGACGAGGCGGAAGCGGGGATTGTTCTTGCTGCCCAGGGTGGCGAACGCCGCCGGCGTGGAATCGAGCCCGAGGTGGTTGTTCCAGCTTTCCGCGTTGGGGTAGCAATGCAGCGTCCCCGCCAGGAGCATGTCGAACTCGCCGCGCTCCAGCGGGTCGAGGCGGCCGGGCTGGATCTTGTCGATGCCCTTGATGTCGTGCCAGGTGCCGACGTACGGCCCGCCGCGGCCTTCGTGCCCCGTGATGCCGGCCGCCTTGACCACGGCGTCGGTCACGCCGCCGTTGACGAGATACATGTAGCCGACCCGACCGCCGGCCGGCTTATCCGCCGGCGCGGCGGGCTCAGCGGCCGCGGCGGTGGTCAGCAGGGAGGCGAACCCGAGGGCCACGACCGCGAGGGAACAGGGGAAGGCATGCATCATCGTCGAGGACTCCTTGGGAGTGGTCAGGGTTCGGCCTGTCCTACGAGACTAGCATGGCGGCCGCCCTGTCCGGAGCGCGGCGTCAGCGTCGTCCGCGGCGCGGCCGGGTTGCCTGGCGCCGGGACGGCCGGCGTTCTCCCGCGGCCGCGTTCGCCGGCGCGGTTCCCTGGGCCGACTCGCCGAAGAAATACTCCTCCGCCGGCCACAGATCGTCTGCCGGCTCGATCGTCGGAGGGATCGGATCGTCGGCCGGTTCCGGGGCGACGTCGATCACCGGCGCCGGCTCGATCCGAACGGCAGGTCGAACCCGCGGGGCGGGCGGACCCCAGAGCGGGGCCGGATCGGTGAACGAGCGGACGTGGGCCCCCGCCTCGTGGAAGATCCGGGCGACGTGCTCGTGGCAGGTGAGCACGATCATCTGCCGGTCGGCCGACTGTTCGGCGACGAACTCGACCAGCACCCGGGCCGCCGACCGGGCCCGGGCGTCGTCGAAGTTGACGAGGGCGTCGTCCATCACGATCGGCAGGCTGACGTCGTGCCGGCCGAGGTCGCGGATCAACGCCAGCCGGAGGGCGAGGAACACCTGCTCCCGCGTGCCCCGGCTGAGCCGCTCCGGACTCCACAGCGCACCCTCGGCATCGCGGACGTCGAGGCGGGCCTCGTCGATCGCGGTGATGATGGCCGGATACCGGCCCGCGGTCAGCCGGGCGAGCCAGCGGGACGCCTCGCGGAGCACCGGCGGCTGATGGTCGCGGGCGACCACGGCCCGGGTTTCCTCCAGCAGTCGCCGGGCCTGCTCGAGGAGCCGCCGCCGGTCGAGCTGCCCCGCCAACCGCTCCTCGACCGCCGCCAGTTCGGCCTGCAGCGATTCGGTCGATCGGTCGTCGGCCGCCGCCGCGACGCGGCTCGCCACCTCGCGGCGCCGGCCTTCGAGCGCGGCGCGGGCGGCGCGGTGCCGACCTGTCATGGCGCAGGCGTCGGCCAGCCGCCGGTCGAGCGGCACGAGATGCACCTCGGCCAGCCAGCGGTCGACGTCGGCCGGCTCGTTCGTGCGCCGGCGGGCGTCGAGCCAGGCGGTCTCCGCCGCCTCGGCCTCGGCGCGGGCCTGCTCGTATTCGGGGCGGCGGTCCACCTTGGCGAGGAAGTCCTGCTCCGTCGTCACGCCCCAGCGGGTGTAGAACTCGCGCACGGCTCGTTCCGCCACGCGGACCTGGCGGACGGCGTGGCGATGCCGGCGCCGGGCCGCCTCCAGCCGCCGGGTGAGCGAGGCCCGGCGCCGGATCCGGGCCTTGTCGGCGTCGAGCCGCTCCTGCAGGAGCCGGAGATGGTCGAGCGGCGTGGACTCGGGCACGATCTCGCACTCCACCAGCAGCTCGTCGATCCGGCGGGAGAAGGCGGCCACCTCCTCGCGCTTGTTCCGGGCCTCCTCCGACAGCCGACGCCGGTCGTCGTCGAGCGTGAGCAGCGTGTGCCGATGGGTGGCGATCTGTCGGACCTCGCGTGGGGAGAGCGTGGCCGGCAGGCCGCGATGCTCGAGCGCCTTCCGCCAGCGCTGCCGGGCCGTCCGCGCCTCCGCCCGGGCCCGCTCCAGGGCCTGTTGGGCCACAGCCACCCGGTCGGCGTGCAACTGCACCGACCCGTCGCGGGCCGCCAGATCCTCCAGCCGGTCGAGCTCCGCCTGGGCCGCCGCCAGTCGGCGGTCGAGCGCGGTCGTGGCATCGGGGGCGATCCGCTTGTCGAGCAGGCCGCACTGGGCGAGCAGGTCGTCGCGCCGCTTGCGGGCGATCTCCAGCCGGCTGCGGGCCGAGTCGAGCCGGACCGTCGCCGAGCGGTCGAGTGACCAGGTCGTGCCCGCCGCCAGCCCCGTGCTCACCAGGCCCAGCGGGATGAACGCGTACGCGACCGCCGTCGTGATCTGCGACTGGAGGAACAGGCCCGACAGCAGCATCCCGGTTCCGGCGACGAACAGGCCGCCGAGACCGAGCAGCCAGGGCACCGGGATCAGCTGGTCGGCGAGGCTGGCGGTCACCTCGCGCTCCAGGTCGGTGATCGACCCCTCCACCTCGGCGAGCTGGTCGCCCGACAAGAGCCGCTTCCGCAGCGCGGCCACGCGCTCGCCCGCCTGTTCGATCGCCTCGGCGAGCGTCAGGCCGCCGAGCGTCGCCCCCGCCGACTTCACCGCGCCGCGAATCTCGTCGTGGCCACGCCGCGCCTCGGCGATCGCCCGCTTCGCGGCGGCCACCTCGCGGCCGGCCCGGGCCAGGTCGCGGGCCCGCGCACGAAGCGGGCCGAAGGAGTGGGCGAAGCCCTCGGGGAGCAGCACCTCTGGGAGCGTGCCGGAGTCGTCCACCGTGGCGGCGATCGGGATCACGCGCGACAGGCCGGCCACGGCCACCTGCTCGCCGAACCGGCGGGCGGCGAGCCGGGCATGGGCCTCGGCCCGGCCAACGTCGGCCGCGAGCCGCTCGAGCCGGGGCAGTTCCTCGCAGGCCGCGGCCACCGCGACCCGCTTCCCCCACACCGCCGACTCTGGCGGCAGGCCGGCGAGGCTGCGGGCGAGCTTGGCCCGGCGCTTTTTTCGCCGGGCGGCGAGCCGGGCATGCCGCTTCAGTCGCCGGTTGGCATATCGCCACGCGTCACGGTCGGCGTGCACGAGCGGCGCCGCCTCGAGCGTTGCCAGCCGTTCGGCCGTGCGCCGCCAGGCGTCGTGCAGCCCCTCCAGCGGGAGCACGCCCCGGACGACTGTCTCGCCCCGGACCGCCTCGGCGATCCGGCCATCGGCCGCGGCGATCTCGGCGTCGAGATGGGCGAGTTCCGCCCACAGGCCGCCGGCGACGATCGCGGGGGAGGCGAGGGCCGCCAGCCGCTCGTGCAGCGCGTCGCGGCTCTGCTCCAGCGCCTTGAGCGGCGACACCGCCGGGTCGGCGGAGTCGAGCCGGGCGATGGCGTCGCGCAGGTGGGCGAGGACGCGGGCGATCTTCGATCGGTCGAGCCCGCTGGCGAGCTCGTAGAGCCGGCTGCCGCAGCCCTCCGGCTCGAGCGTGCGCAGTTCGTGGAGCTCGTCGAGCCCGAAGGCCATGACGTTGGTGAACGTGGTCTCGTCGATCCCGCCGACGAGATCCTGGAGATAGAGCCGCTGCCGGTTGTCCTCCGTGCGTGGGTCGATGTCGGTCACGGCGAGGAGGTCGCCGACGTCGCCGCCGAGGCCGACGATGTCGTCCTCGTAGCTCTGCCGCGTCAGGCCGCGGATGCCCGGGCCCTCGTGGCGGCGTTCGAGGGCGACGAGCGCGCGCTCGGGGCCGGTGCGGACGGCAAGCCGGCCGGCGCAGGGAAGCTGCGGATCGAGCACGCCGCGCCGAAACAGCCCCTCGAAGCCGAAGAACACCGCGCGGATGAACTCCAGCAGCGTCGTCTTGCCGGTCTCGTTGGTGCCGTAGAGCACCTGCACGCCGGGGCCGAGGCGATCAATCGTGGCGTTCGTCAGGGCGCCGAAGCGTTCGGCGTCGATGCGTTCGATGAACATAAAACCTCGGCTACGGCGGGCTGCTCAGGGGCTACGTGATCGGGAACGAAACGGAGATCCTGGTGTCGGGGTGACCGGACGGCGTCAGACAGACTCGACGAGTTCCAACGCCAGCCAGCCAGCCTCGCGGGCCAGGTCGGGGGGCAGGGACGGGTCGGCCGCCTGCTCGAGCGCCGAGACGATGTCGGCCAGTGCCGACGAGAACGACGTCGTGCTGCCGGGCCGGCTGCCGGAGCGGGCGTGCCCGAGCGGCGCGAGCGACTCGCCCGGATGCGGCAGCAGGTCGCGGCACCAGATCCGGAACGCCTTCGCGTCGTACAGCTGCCGCACCCGGGCGAGGGTCTCGGCCGAAATCTCGCCGACGCGGACGCGGCGCGGCACGCTCGTGCCGCACTCCACGAGCACGCGCACGATCTCCAGCGGTCCGCCGGCGGCCGGTGGCTGGGCCTCGAGTGCCGACCAGACCGCGGTGGCCAGTTCCTCGTCGCCGCCGGCCGCGGATTCGATCGACACCGTCCGCCAGGCCACCCGGCGGGTCGGGATCTCGCGCCACGAGCCGCGCCAGTCGGCGTGCGGCACGGCGAACGGCTCGACGGTTGCCGCTCGCGACGCATCTCGTTCGAGGAGCGTCAGGCTGCAGCAGCAGCCGGGGGATGTCTCGTGGGGCGAGCGGGCCTGGACCGGCGGCAGATGCTGGACGCCGGGAGGCAACGCCGGCCGGAGCCGCGAGCCCCAGACCAGGAAGCAACCGGGGTGTTTCCAGGCCGGCACGGCGGCCGCTGTGGCCGCGAAGCCCGGATCGGCGGCCGCGGCCGGAGCGGGACGCTGGCCGGTGATCAGGTCGACGAGCGTGGGCTCCTCGCCGGCGGCCGGCGTCGACCAGCGCTCGTGCCACAGCGCCTGGTCCCAGCCGATCACGATCCGCCGGCGCAGAGGGGCGGGGTCGCCGCCGTGTGCCTCGGCGGGCCGCGGGTCCGCTGCCGCATGGCGACCGGCGACGATCTCGACGAGCAGGCCGCGGACCGTGAATTCGAGCGAAGCCGCCGGCGTCACGAACTGCATGCCGGCCGGCTCACCGAGCATCCGGGCCAGTTCGGTGCAGGCCGCCGTGTCGTCGGCGACGACGATCGTGCGGCAGTCGGCGGCGGCCAGCCGTGTCACGCCGCCGCGCAGCCGGGCCGCCTGGGCCGGGCTGGCACGCCGCGGGTCGAGCACGCGGCCGCAGAGCACGAGCGCGGAGGCGTGGCCGGCGAGCGCCGCATCGACGGCGGCGTCGAAGGCGTCGGCCGCGGCGTCGCCGATCGTCGCGGCGACGTCGGCCGGCGCATCGTCGGGGGCTGCGAGCGGCCGGTCGATCGCCGGATCGAAAGCAAAGACGAGGTCCGCCACGGGAGCACCTCCCTGGCCCCGAGGGGCCGACAGGCCATGAAACGGCCCCGAGAGGAGCGTCTCGCGCCCCGGCGCCGATCCATGGCAGGAAACTGGGGAAAGATGGGGGCAATGTAACGCCGGAGGCCGGTTTGCCGCCAGCGGAAAAATCCCGCGGTTCCGGGGGCGTTTCTGCGGCGGCCTTAGTTTGGTCGGGTCTTCAAGCCCAATCCGCCGGTGGCCGGCAGAAGTCTCGTCGCTGAGGCAAGATCGCCTCACGCTTCTCGAGCTTCCGCCGATCCACCGGCTCCGAGTACCAGCAAGCCGGAGCAGACGCCATGTC
>JBIKKQ010000069.1:0-16966 GCA_044360305.1 Pirellulales bacterium | reverse complement strand
CAGTACCCGAAGGCCGAGGACCAGTACGACGAAATGGTGAAGAAGTACGCCAACACCCGGTATCTCGACCGGGTCGCCCAGCGGCAGTTCGTCATCGGGGAGTACTGGATCGCCCTCGACCAGAAGCACAACTACCTGACGATCGCTCCCAACGTCTTCGACCGCAGCCGGCCGATCTTCGACACCCGGGGCCGGGCCCTGAAGGCCTTCGACCACGTGCGGATCAACGACCCGCGCGGCCCGCTGGCCGACGACAGCGTGATGGCCCAGGCCAACGCCCACTTCCTCGACCGCCAGTGGCTCGACGCCGACTACCACTACAGCCTGCTGCGGACCGAGTATCCCGACAGCGACTTCCTCCTCCCGGCACACCTGTTCGGCCTCCAGGCCAAGCTCCAGGCCTACCAGGGGCCGCACTACGAGGGGAGCATCCTCGAGGAGGCGGAGATCCTCGCCGACCAGACGCTCGTCCAGTTCCCCGACCAGCTCGGCCGCGAGGACGAGGAGCGGGTGCGGACGACGCGGGCCGAGATCGCCGCCCAGCTGGCCCGGCGGTACTGGGAGCGGGCCGAGTTCTACGCCAAGGGCAGGCACTACACCGCCGCGCGGATGTACTACGCGATGATCGAACGCGACTACCCCAAGACCATGCTCGCCCAGGAGGCGCGCCGGAAGTACGGGGCGATCCACGACCTCAAGGACGTCTCCGACGACCCCTTCCCGCTGCTCACCCGAGTCCTCAATCCGGACAAGCTCAAGGACGCTGAACTCGACGCCGTGGCCGAGGCCGACGCCATGATCGCCCGCGGCGACGCCTCCGGTATCGGGCCGCAGCGCCGCTGACGCCCGCCCACCGCCCCGAGGCCGCCGCATGGCTCCCCGCTCCGCCCCCTGGCTGCCGTGGCTCGTGGCCCTCGCCGCCTGCACCGGCTGCGCTGGCTACCGGTTCGGCAACAACACGCTCTACGCGCCGAACGTCCGCACGGTCTACGTGCCGATGATCCAGTGCGACAGCTTCCGGACCACGCCCGGGATCGACATCGGCGAGCGGCTCACGGAGGCGGTCTGCAAGGAGATCGAGAAGCGGACTCCGTTCAAGGTCGTCGGCTCGGCCGCGGGGGCCGACAGCGTGCTCACCGGCCGGATCGTGGCCGACGTCAAGCGGATGGTGGTCGAGAGCCCGACCGACCAGTCGCGGATGGTGGAGCTCAACTACCAGACGCTCGTCACCTGGGCCGACCGCGGCGGCACCGTGATCGCCGACGGCGCGGTGCCGCTGCCGGCGGCGACCGTGGACGTCGGCCAGGCTGCGGCCCTCGTCCCGGAATACGGCCGCTCGGTGGCGAGCACGCAGCAGGAGGCGATCGTCAAGCTCGCCCAGCAGATCGTCGGCCTGATGGAGGAGCCGTGGTGACCGGCGGTGCCAGCCAGATCGCCACGATGCCAAGGGCGTAGACGAGGCTGCAGACCGACCCGACGGTGACGTAGTCGCCGCCGAGCGTCGTGAACAGCGTCCCGGCCGCGAGCACTCCCGCCGCCGTGAGGAACCGGCCGGCGTTGTAGGCCAGGCCGCTCCCCTCAGCCCGCACCTCGACCGGAAACACCGACGGCAGGAAGACCGCCAGCCAGCCGAAGAACAGCGTGGAGACGAAGCCCTGCAGGCAGACGACCTCGTGGAACCAGGGCCGCAGCGGGGCCGTGAGGTTGAACATCGCCAGGGTCGCCGCCGTGGCCCCGACGCTGATCACGAGATAGCTCGTCCGCCGGCCGAGCCAGCCGACGAGCAGCGCGCCCACGAAACTCCCCACCAGCGAACCCGCGGCCCACCAGCCCTGCGTCACGGCCTTGTAGGTGGCGTCGGTCTTTCCCGCCACGGCGTCGGCCCAGGGAATCATCCACTTGCTCGCCGACCACGCCCCCACCATGGGAATGGCGGCGATGAGGACGGCGGCGAGGGTGGTCCGCCACAGCCCGGCCCCGAACAGGGCCGGCCGCGGCACCGTGGCAGCGCCGGCAGCGTTCCTCCGCCCGGCCAGCCACTGCGGCGACTCCGGAAGCGCGGCGAGCACGGCGAGGCCGAGCAGCGCCGGCAGGCCAGCCAGCTGAAACAGCCAGCGCCACGAATCGGCGGTGATCGGCCAGATCCGGCCGCACTGCGCCAGCGCCATGATGCCGACGTTGAGGCCGGCCATCATCGCTCCCGAGACGGTCGCCTTGCTCGCCTCCGGCCAGCTTTCCACGACGATCGCGATGCCGTTGGGCCAGACGCCGCCGACGCCCAGCCCGACGATGAACCGGAGCAGCAGCAACTGCTCCTGCGACGTCACCATGCCGCCGGCGGCGGCGCCGAGCGAATACAGCAGGATGCTCACGCCCAGCCCCCGGCTGCGGCCGTGCCGGTCGCCGAACCGGCCGAGCACGATGCCGCCGATCGCCGCCCCGAGCATCAGGGCCGCGGTGTAGCGGGCGAACCAGTCACCGCCGGCCTTGGGCGTGAAGGTCTCCCCCATCAGGCTCCGCGTCACCGACAGCGACGCCACCGGCATCAGGCCCAGTTCGAACCCGTCGAACACGAGGCCGAGGAACGCCGCCGCGAGAACGACCGCGCGGCCGCGGCCCGAAAGCGGTTCGTATCTTCCCGCCGTGGAACCGGGGCCGTCGGCCGTCATCGCAGCGTGACCTCGTAGAGCTGTGCCACGCCCCCCGCGTCGCTCGTGAACACGACCCGCGAGCCGTCGGGCGACAGGGCGGGATGCGGGTGGGTGTGCTGCGGCGCGAAGACCTTGACCGGGCCGTCGTCGTAGGGGCAGTGGTCGCCGTTCCAGTGGTCGCCGGCGTTGCTCGACCGGCTCTCGGCGAGCGGGTGAACGGGAGCGTCGGGGCCGGCGGACGGGTCGAGAGTGAACAGGCCGCGGTCGGGGTTCTTCGTGTCGGTGACGCAGGAGCGGCCGTCGCGGCCCACGCACGGGTGCCAGGCGGGGAAGTCGGTCACGCGCCGCACGGCTCCGCTGTCGACGTCGATCCCGATCATCCCGTGCGGCCAGATCACGGTCACGATCTCGTTGCGGCCGCCGACGGCCGTCCGTGGCATCCACATCTCGTGCACCACCCACTCCTTCCGCGCCGCGTCGCGCCGGTAGGCCAGCCGGTGGCCGCCGCCGTCCCGACGGACGACGTGGATCCGGTCGGTGTAGCGGCCGCCGAAGCGGAGCAGCGACGAGTCGTCGGGATGGAACTGCGGGTGGCCGATGGAGTCGTGCTCGCAGGCGACCGTGACCGCGCCCGTGACCGTGTCGATGACGTGCAATCGGGCCACGTCCCCCTGCCCCGGCCCGTGGCGGACCGGCACCGCCCACCAGCGACCGTCGGTGGACAGCGAGGTCGTGCCCATGGCGTCCCCGACCATGCCCGGCGGAATCATCGGCACGTCGCCGAAGTCGGCCAGGCACTCCTCGCCGAAGCCGGCTCCGGTCGCCACCCGCCAGGCGCCGCAGCCGGCCGTGAAGTAGACGAACCGGCCGTCGAACGAGGGGTGCACGCTCCACTCGTTGAGGTCGTCGCGGTCGGTGAGCTGCACGAGGCAGCCGCTCCCCCGGTCCTCGGCGAAGAGCTGCGGCCTGCCGGTGCGATGGGACACGAACACGAGCCACTGCATCGCGTCGTCCCAGGCCGGCAGGTAGTAGAACGGGTGATGGTGGATCGACGGGTGGCTCGTCACCTGGCGAACCGGCGCACCGGTCGTCGGATCGACGAACGCCCGCGACTCCGCCGGATGCACGCGGCCCTTGCCGGCTCCCGCCACGGTCACGCCCCTCCCTGGACCGGCTCGGGAGTCATGCCAGGACCGGCGGCTGGCCGAACGAACGCGGCCGCTCGCGCAGGGCGAGCGGCGCCGCCGCGGGATCGACCGGACAGGTGAAGCCGATCGCCTCCAGGCCCTGCTTGATGGCCGCGAGCTGCTCGGTGGTGAGCGGCCGCAGCGGCCGCCGGAACACCGGGCTGGGGAACTTGCCGAGCAGCCATTTGGCGGCCTTCATCCGCTGGTGGGCGCCGCAGCCCGGCTCGCCGAAGGCGTACACGATCCGCGCCAGCGGTGCCACCACGTCCCCTGCCTTCCGGGCCCGGGCGAGGTCCCCGTCGAGCGCGGCATGCACGACCTCGACCATCAGCTCCGGCACGAAGCCGGCGAAGCCGATCAGCGCCCCGTCCGCCCCCTCCAGCAGCGTCGCCAGCAGGAATTCGTCGTGGCAGGTGGTGATCGACACGTGCGGGGCGACCGCCTTGAGCTCCTCGTAGTCGTACCGCCAGCGGGCCATGTCGCGGGTGCCCATCTTCACCATCACGACCTCCGGCAGCTGCACCATCTCGCGCATCTCGGCGAGCGTGTAGCCCGCCTTCGTCCACGCCGGGTACTGGTGGATGATGATCGACACGCCGCTGCCCGCGGCCACGTCCTCGATGAAGCCCACGGCGGTGGCGCTCGACCGGCCGAACCGCAGCCAGTGGTGCGGCGGCATGAGCAGGATCGCGTCGGCCCCGGCCTCGCGGGCCGCGATCGCGTGGTCGATCGCCTCGCGGCTCCCCTCGGCGGACACGCCGCTGATCACCTTCACCGCACGGCCGGTGCGGGCGTTGGCCCGGGCCACCCCCTCGGCCACGAGCCGGGTGACGCGGGCCCGCTCCGCGGGGTCGAGCGACATGATCTCGCCGGTGTGGCCGTTGCAGACCACGCCCTCGATCCCCGGGACGCTGGCGACGTCCTCGATCGACTGCCGCAAACCCTCCTCGTCGATCGACTCGTCGTCGTGGAACGGGCAGAGCGTGGCCGGATACACGCCGCTCCACGGCCGGTTGCGCCATGGCGAGGCGTGGGCGGCGAGCGACGAGCGGCCGCCGTGGCCGGTGGGGATCGGGGAGGTCATGGCGGGGGATTCCGGAGGGGTGAAGACGGCGGCGACGCGGCCTGTCCGGAGCCGCCGACCGTCGGGAAAGAATAGACCTCGGCCCGGCGGCCGCACAAGCGGCCTGTGGTGAGGCACCCTGTTCCTGAACCCTCATATCCCCTGGTACAGCAAATCCAACCCGGTCAGGCGGACATGTCGGCCACGGGCAGGGGCTGATACGTGTATGCTGCCCGGCCACGGACCGTTCGGCACGGCGTCCGCGACCGGCGGCGCGAGCGGTCACCTGCCGTCCGTCGAGACGGGCCAACACGGGCGGGAGCACGGCAACGGCCGGCACGACTTCAGCATGTGCGGTTTTCTCGGGGTGCTGCAGCGGTCGCCGGTGGCGCAGTCCGGTTTTCGCGAAGCGGTCTCCACGATCGCGCACCGCGGGCCCGACCACACCGGCGTCCTGTTCGACAGCTTCGCGTCCCCCGCCGGCACCGTGCATGCGGCCCTCGGGCATTGCCGGCTCGCCATCATCGACCTCGATCCGCGGTCGCACCAGCCGTTCACCGACGGCGGGCGGCATCTGATCTACAACGGAGAGATCTACAACTTTCGCGACATCGCCAGGTCGCGGTTCGATGCCGCGACCTTCCGCACCAATGGCGACACCGAGGTCGTCCATCGCGTCCTGACAACGGCCGGAACGGACGCGCTGGAAGAGTTCAACGGGATGTGGGCGGCCTGCCTCTTCGACACACCGCGTCGCACCGTGACCTGCTGCCGGGACCGGTACGGCGTCAAGCCGCTGTTTTACTGGATCGACGACGAGCGGTTCGTCGTCGCCTCCGAGGCCAAGGCGATCTTTCGCTATCTCGGCAGGACGCCGGCCGTCCGCTCCGACAAGGTGGACCAGTTCCTGGCCTCCGGCATGTGCTACGCGGACCCGCAGGGGGCGACGTTTTTCTCGGGACTTCACGAGGTCCGGGCCGGCCACGCGATCGAGTTCGCCGCGGACACCTGGCAGGTGACTGATCGGCCGTGGCACGACTTCCGTGCCGCCTGCAGCCGGCCAGGCGGCGACCTCAGGCAACGTGTCGAGGACGCCGTGCTCTCGCGCCTGATCTCGGACCGGCCGGTCGGCCTGCTCCTCTCCGGGGGCATCGACAGCAGCCTGATTCTCTCAGTGCTCGTCGCCCACGGCCGCCAGGACCAGGTCCGCTGCTTCATCGGCGAGACTGGCAGCACGGTTTCGGAGGATGCCGCGTATGCCAGGCAGTGCGCGGCCCGGGCCGGCATCGCGGCGATCGAGGTGACGAACACGTTCGCGGCGGACGCCTTCGACCGCGTCATGTCCATGTTCTGGCATCACGAGAAGCCATTCCCGCTGACGGGCAACTCGGTGGCGATGCACGAGATGTACGCCCGCATCGCCGGCCACGGCGTGCCCGTCGTGCTCGACGGCACCGGCGGCGACGAGGTGTTCGGCGGATACTGGGACCGCTACCTGGGTTTCGCGGTCCGCGACGCCGTCGACGCCGGCGATCTCGCCTGGCTGTCCGGCCTTCTCGAGGCAGCCAAGGAGGACGAGGACCTGCGCCGCTGGACCGTCAAGACGCTGCGGCCGCTCGGCAGGCCGGCCGATCAGGCCGGCGGCATGCGGTTCGCCGACATCTACGGCCGGGAAGGGGTCCGCTCCGCCCTGTCGGCCGACCCGCTCGACGGGTTCGGCGGTCGGTTCGCTGACGCGCTGCGGTTGGATGCGGCGGCGGGCCGCCTCGCCGAGTGGATCTGGCACAACGACCGCAACTCCATGGCGCATGGCATCGAGAACCGGTCGCCATTCCTCGATCGCGGACTGATCCCGATGATGTCCTGCGGCTATGCCGACGCCTTCGTGGGGGGCTGGAACAAGATCCGGCTGCGGCGGCTGTTCGATGCCTTCGCCGACATGCCGACGCAGTGGCGCCGCCAGAAGCAGGGCTTTCGCTGGCCGCAGCGGACGTTCATCCGCGCGAACAAGGACCGCGTGCTCGACCTGATCGCCCATGCGCCGATCCTCGGCGACCGCGTCGATGTCGACCGCTTCGTCAAGGATGCCGGTCGCGACGATGGCGTGCTGCTCGGTGACTTCACTGGCCGCCTGCTGAGCGTGGCGGGATTCGGCGAACGATTCGCCTGCGCCTGAACGCCGGTCCAGAACCTGCCATGCGGCAGGTGCCGCCGGCGGGCGACCGTCAGCCCGCCGACACCGGGCCGGGACGGCTCGGCCCGAGCAGTGCGTCCGGGTCATAGGGATAGCGGCACCGGATTGCGGCGATCGTCGCGGGGTACGCGGCCGGCAGATCGACCGGTTCAGAACGCAGGTGCAACCAATTGAATCGTGGGTGGTCCACGAACGCCGGCATCCGGCCCAGGCCGTGAAACACCGCGGCGGGCCGGCGCAACGGCCGGTCGGTGGTGCTGTTGACGGGGGGATGGCGCAGAAAGCCGTCGACGGCCGCGGCGTCGAAGCCCAGGTGCACGAGGGCCGCGCGATACCGGCCGGGGTGCGTGCCGGTCAACTCCAGGGGCAGGATCGTGACCCGGTCGCCACCGAGATGCCGACGGAGAACGTCGGCCACGTCGGCGTACGCAAGCAGTCCGGCCAGGCTGACATGCTCGCGGCGCAGCAGGAGGCGGCACCAGGCGTCGAACGGGAGAAAGCGATACGAGAAGCGACCGCGCAGATCGCCGGTCGTCTCGCGCCGGACCCGCAAACTTTGCACATACGCCGAGATGAGAAGCCGTGCAGGGTCGCGGACGGTGATCAGCACGTGCGGATCCGCGAACCGGCGGACGATGCCGCGTGCTGCCGCGTCGAGCGCCTCCCGGCCGCCGAACCGGAGCAGGCCGCTCTCGTTCGAAAACACGAAGTCCCGACGGTGCCACGCCGGATCAAGCCGCTCGCTTCGCAGCTCCTCGACCCAGCGCAATGCGTTGTCCGCCGGGGTTCCGTCGTTGATGCCGTGGTACGGAAGCGGCCCCTGGCGGAAGACGAGGCGCTGCAGTCCCGTGGAGCCGGTCTTGAAGTGACCGAGATGCAGGATTTGAGGCATCGCACGACCCCGTTTCCCGCCCGGCGGCCGGGATGCCGGGCCCGTACAACTCATCGCGGACGCGGCGAAAAAGGATAGTCCGGCCCATGGCACCTCCGCAACCGTTCTCCGCTGGGTGAGTTGCGTGTGGGCTCGGGCTGGTCGCTGACTGGTGACTGCCGGTCCGGTCGTCGCGGGCAACTCCTCGGGCGACGACTGAAAGACGCCGCGGTCGTCATGAACCTGCACGACTTCGCCCCAATCGGTCGGCGGGCCACGAGCGGGTGCGAGTGGCGGCGGTGCTGCGATACACGGGCGAAGCCGTCCTGGCCTTCGCCCGCTTGCGAACCTCCGGTTCGAGTTAAGCCGGCTCCTGCCGGCCGTCTCCGCCGGCTCCGTGATGAAGGCGATCAATCGGATGTCGCCACCACAGTTCGGGCACTGGAGTGGAAACTCCTCCCCCACCCGAGCCATCATTTTCGCCCGGCTGATCCGCGAGGTGTCGTGGGAGCGTGGCTTGCCGGGCGGCACGCGGCATGTCGGCAGCATGGAACATCTGAGACCGTGGGCAGCAACCACTCGGGCTCGTCAAGAAAGAGCATCGTGACGGCTGCCACGGTCTGGGGTCCCTCGTCCGCCGCGGACGATCGTGACCTCCAGGCAGAGCCTTCAGTCCGGGAAACCGGCGGTCTCGGATCGCGACCGCCACAGGAACAGCACCCGGCGCGACCAGTTGGGGTGCGATTCGCCACGGTCGTCGATCTCATCCGGCAGGTGGACGAGCACCCGCGTCGGCTCGGCCTCGATCGCTTCGACGCAGGCCGAGACGGGGGCGCGTCCGTCGAGCACGTCCTGCGGTCGGACGGAAACCCGGGCCACGGAACGCACCGCCGCCCCGGCCGCGACCGTCTCCGCGATCGCCCCCTCGTCGACGTCGTCGGCCGCGAACAGCTGCCGCCAGAGACCGGCCAGCGACGCCCCCGCCCGCGGCCCGAGTCGCTCGAGTCCGGCGCGGATGGCGGACTCGGCCTCGGCCCGATCCACGGAACCGAAGGGGAGCGCCTGCTCGTAGGTGGCGAGCAGCGCGGACAGCGGCACGTCGGCGCCGGCGAGCCGGGCCTGTAGCACCCGGTCGACGAGCGACGAGCGGACTTCGGCCTCGGCCGCCAGCTTCAACTGCGTGCGGATCGCGACGTCGCGGCCGGCCACGGAGGCCCCGGCGTCGTCGCAGAGGAACTCGGCGGCCCGGATGTCGGCGATGGAGGCGGCGTAGGCCAGCCACCGCGCGGGCCAGAGGGCGAACAACGGGGCCCCGAACCGGAGCTCGGACCCGGCCAGCAGCCCGGCGATCACGAGCGTGACGGCCGCGGCGAAGGCGGCGTGCACGAGCAGACACCGCGGGGCGAGGGGGGCGAAGGCGAACACGTGGCCGAGTTCGTGGCCGATCACGCATTCCAGCTCGCGTTCGTCGAGGAGGTGGAGGATCGCCCGGTTGAGCTGCACGGTCGCCAGGCTACCGCAGCCCGGCAGCAGGCTCGCCGGCACGGCCGTGGCGTTGATCTCCTTGTCGCGGACGAGATACACCGGGCAGACGGCCCTGATGCCCAGCCGCGCCGCCACCCGCTCGACGCAGGCCAGCAGGGAGTCGCGGGTGTGGGGGCCGAAGCGGGCGTCGGCGCGAATGTCGCGCAGCCGCTTCCGGTTCGCCATCCAGACGGCGGGCAGCCAGTCCACGAGCCCGCACGCCGCCACGCCGACGAGCAGGGCCGACTCCGCCGGCGCCACGGGCCAGCCGCAGGCCAGCACCCAGGCGAGGCAGCCGCCGGCCACGACGATCTCCGCCGCGAGCCAGGCCGCCGTCCGCCGGGCGAGCCGGCGCTGATTCCGCACCAGCGTCGTCCGATCGGGAGTCGCGAGGCGGCGGGCCGCCGGCAGCGGGGTTTCGCTCATGGCACGGTCAGATGATCGACTGGACGAGACCCCTGAGCAGGCCGATCGCCGGACGCGCCCGGGTCTGGTAGAGCACCCGCCCCGGCCCGGTGAACCGGACGACGAATCCCTCCCCCGAAAGCACCGAGTCCTTCAGCGATCCGGCGAGGACCACCGACTCGAAGGCCATGCCGTCGCTGAACGCCACGATGTTGCGATTGTCGAGCACGAACCGTTCGCCGGCGGCCAGCGTCTGCTCGACGAGGCCGCCGTAGCTCGACACGAAGATCGTGCCGGCACCCCGCGTCCGCAGAAAGAACAGCCCCCGGGTGGCGAGCAGCCCCTGCATGCCCGCGTTGTGCAGATCGAAGCCCACCTCCGGCCCGCAGGCGAGGAAACCGCCGCGGGCGAGGAGCAGCCCCTCCTCGGCGGTCGTGGCCATGGCCCGGATCTCCCCCATCTGGTCCGGGGCGAGGATGACGTGCTGGTCGTCGCGCTTCGCGGTGTAGACGACCGTGAAGAAGCTCTCGCCGCCGAACAGGCTGCGCAGGCCGCGCACGATCCCGCGCCGGCCCTGCATGTGGATTCCGGCCCGCACCTCGACGGTGAAGCCCGGGGTCATGGCGATCATCGAGCCGGGCTGGGCGAGAACCGAACCGCCGGCCGACAGGTCGAGACGGAGGGCGGAAAATGCCGGTGCGTGCAGGACCTCGTGTCGCATGCCTCAGGCTCCGCTGCCGGTCCGGCTCACGACCGGCCGCCGTCAGACATCGGCATCCGCCTGGGAACTCATCCGGTTCCGCAGGACGTAGGACAGCGCACCGATGGCGAGCAGGATCCCGAGGAAGATGAACAGCGCCACCAGCCGGGGAACGCCGAACACCTCCGAGATCGTGGTCACGCAGATGTCGTAAATGACGACCTGGATGAACCAGCGAACGATCGACCCGATCCCGCCGCCACGGGCCGCGAGCAACCCCACCACGCTATCCATACAAACACTCCTTCTGCTTCCTGCCGGCATGACGCCCCCCCGGCCGGGGGCTTTTGAGTATAGCGTGACGACGCGGATTGCAATCGGGCCGGTGGCGGGCATCCACCCCCGAGCCGCAGACGGGCGCCGACTCACCGTCCCGCTCCGGTCGGCTCCGCGGCGATAGACTCGCGGCATGAATCCCGCATCGTTCCCCGATCACTGGCGGCTGCGGACCCGGACGCTCGCCCTGCCGAGGCCCGGCGGCCGGCGACTGCCGCTGGTGATGGGGATCGTCAACGTCACGCCCGACAGCTTTTCCGACGGCGGCCGGCATGCCGACGTCGCCGCGGCGGTGGAGCACGGCCTGCGGCTCGTCGCCGCGGGCGCCGACATCCTCGATGTCGGCGGCGAGAGCACGCGGCCGTATTCCGCCCCGGTGGACGCCGAGGAGGAATGGCGCCGGGTCGGCGACGTCGTCCGCCGGCTGGCGGCGGAGGGGGGCGTGCCGGTTTCAATCGACACGTCGAAGGCCGCCGTCGCCGAGCGGGCCGTCGCCGCCGGCGCCGAGATCATCAACGACGTCACCGGCCTGGAGGGGGACGCCGACATGCTCCGCCTGGCGGTCGCGTCGGGGGCGGCGGTGTGCGCCATGCACATGCAGGGCACGCCGGCGACCATGCAGGTCGATCCGCGGTACGACGACGTCGTCGCCGACATCCACGCCTACCTGCGGCGCCGGCGCGACGCCCTGGTGACCGCCGGGATTCCGCTGGAGCGCATCTGCCTCGACCCCGGCATCGGATTCGGCAAGACCCATGCCCACAATCTCACCCTGCTCGCCCGCGCCGACCGGTTCCTCGACCTCGGCGTGCCGATCCTCGTGGGGCATTCCCGCAAGGGCTTCATCGGCAAGTTGCTGGAGCAGCGGCTGGGCCGACCGGCGACCGAGGCCGACCGCGACGCGGGCACCACGGGCGCGGCCTGCCTGCTGGCGTCGCGCGGCGTGCAGATCGTCCGCGTCCATGCCGTGGGCCTCGTCCGCGCAGCCCTCGAACTCCACGCCCTGGCCGACTGACCCGCCGGCGGGGCAGGCTCGGACCTTTTCGGGTACATTTGCCGGTGCGTGCCCGCTGTCACCGGCATGCCGCGTACCCGCTCGAGCCGCACCGCATGAATACCTGGAAGACCGCCGTCTTTGCGACGATCGCCCTCACGATGCTTTCGGGACCGCTCGGCGCGGCCGATCTGACCCGGGCCAAGACGCTGACCGCGGCCGAGGCCGGTGAACTTGCGGCCAAAGCAGGCGGCCTGCGGCTGCAGGTCACCGATCTTCCGGCCGATGCGGCGGCGGCGCTAGCCGCCACCAAGGGCACCCTGCGGCTCGAAGCACTCACCTCGCTTTCGCCGGAGGCCGCCGCCGCGCTTGCGGCCCATACGAACGTGATCGAGCTTTCCAAGGTCGCGACGCTGACGCCCGACGTGGCCAAGGCGCTCGCCGGGACGACGGCTGAACTGTCGCTGCCTGGCGTCACCGAACTGCCGGCCGCGGTCGCCGCCGAACTGGCGGCCCACAAGGGCAAGCTCGCAATCGGAGTCACCACGCTGTCGGACGAGGCCGCCGCGGCGCTCGCGAAGCACGGCGGCCAACTCCGACTCGACGGTCTCAAAAGCCTGACCTCGCTGCCACTCGCCGAGAGACTCGGCCAGCAGGAGTGGCTGTTCCTCGGCATCGCCAGGCTCACGCCGGAAATCGCCAAGGCGATCTGCCCACCCGAGAACCGGGTCCGGTTCAAGAATCACGTCCAGCTTTACATCGGACTGACGGAACTTTCGCCCGAGGTCGCGGCGGCGATCATGGCGGGAAGGGGCCACATCAGCGCAGGCGGCCTGGAGACGATTTCCGACGAGGCCGCCGCCGCCTGGGCCGGTCCGTTCGCCAACATCCGGCTCTTTGGCCTGAAAACACTCTCACCCGCCGCCGCGGCCTCGCTGGCGAAGGGCTCCGGCATTTTCGACATCCGCTCCTTCGGCCCCGAACTCCGCGACGACACCGCGGCGGCGCTGGCCAAGCAGATGCGGGAAGGCCCGTGCCGCATGGTGGACCTCAACGGCCTGAAGAAGCTGTCCTCCCCTGAACTGGCCGTCTCCGCCCTGCGCCGTTACGGCCAGGGTCCCCACAGCACGCTGCAAAGCGTCGCCGAAGTCACCCCCGAGGTCGCCACGGCAATCGCCGGTTGCAAGGAAAATCTCAACCCGCTCCCCGGCCTGACGTCGCTCACCTCCGCGCCGATGGCCGCCAAGTACGCCGCCCAGCCCGGCAACCTGGCCTTCAAGAAACTGGCGACGATCCCCGACGACGTCGCCGTCGCGCTCGCCGCCCACAAGGGGAAGCTCGATCTCTCCGGCCTGCAGTCGCTGTCGGACGCGGCGGCCAAGGCGTTGGCCGGCCACGAGGGCGAAGTCGTGCTCACCGGGCTGACGACGGTTTCCGAGGCCGGCCTGACCGCCCTGCGGGCCAACGATAAGATCGCGCTGCCGGCGAACCTGTCGAAGCAGTGAACCGCGCCGTGCCCGCGCGGACGGCCCCCGCCGACCGAGCCGTTTCATGACCACGATCACCGCCGACACGCCGACGACCGACCTCGCCGCCCACTGCCGCGCCATCGCCGCGCGGGCCCGGCACGCCGCCATCGACCTCGCCGCCATCCCCGGCGACCGCAAGGCGGCCGCCCTCCGGGCCGCGGCCGGCCGCATCCGCGCCGACGCCGCCGAGATCCTCGCCGCCAACCGGCTCGACGTGGCGGCGGCGCCCGGCTTCGGCCTGACGCCCGCCGCCATCGACCGGCTCCTGCTCGACCCGCAGCGGATCGAGGGAATCGCCGCCGGCGTGGAGGCGGTGGCTACCCTGCCCGACCCGGTCGGGGAGCTGCTCGAGGAATCGACCCGGCCCAACGGTCTTCGCGTCCGCAAGGTCCGCGTGCCGCTGGGCGTCGTGTTCTTCATCTACGAGTCGCGGCCCAACGTCACGGCCGACGCGGCGGCCGTGGCCCTCGCGGCGGGCAACGCCATCATCCTGCGCGGCGGCAAGGAGGCGGCCCATTCGAGCCGGCGGATCGTGGAGAGCATCCGAACGGCGCTGGCCGCGGCGAGCCTGCCGGCCGACGCCGTGCAGCTCGTGGACACGCCCGACCGGGCGGCCGTGGGGGCGTTCCTCGCCCTCGACGACCTGATCGACATCGCCATCCCGCGCGGCGGCGAGGCCCTCATCCGGCGCGTCTGCGCCGAGGCCCGGATGCCGGTGCTCAAGCACTTCTCCGGCAACTGCCACGTGTACGTCGACCGGGCCGCCGACCTCGACATGGCCGAGGCGATCACCGTCGATGCCAAGTGCCAGCGGATGGGGGTCTGCAACGCCGCCGAATCGCTCCTCGTCCATCGCGACGTCGCCGACCGCTTCCTGCCGCGGATCGGCGCGGCGCTCGTCGGCCGGGGGATCGAGATCGTGGGGGATGCCGCCACGCGCCGGCTGGTGCCGGGCGCGGGCACGGCCAGCGACGCCGACTTCTCCGCCGAGTTCCTCGGCCCCAAGATCTCGGTGGCGGTCGTCGATTCGCTCGACGGGGCCATCGACCATGTCAACCGCCACGGCTCGCGGCACACCGACGCGATCGTGACCGCCGACCGGGCCGCCGCCGACCGGTTCGCAGCCCGGGTGGACACGGCCGTGGTGCTGGTAAACGCCAGCACCAGGTTCAACGACGGCGGCGAACTCGGGCTCGGGGCGGAGATCGGCATCTCGACCGATAAGCTCCATGCCCGCGGCCCCTGCGGCCCGCGCGAGCTCACCACGTATAAGTACATCGTGCTCGGCAGCGGGCAGACACGATCCTGACCCGGCCGCCCCCACTCGCGGACAAAGGTTTCATGCCCCTGCCCCGTCTCGTCGGGCTGCTCGCCGCCACCCTGCTTCTCATGTCCAAGCCCGCCCCTGCCGCCCCTCCCGCCGAGCCCGAAGACGGGTATCTGTGGCTGGAGGACGTCGGCGGCGAACGGGCACTCGACTGGGTGAAGGCACGCAACGCCGAGAGCGTCGGCGCCCTCGGCGCCGACACGGGCTTCAAGGAGCTGGAGCAGCGGCTGCTGTCGATCCTCGACTCCAAGGACCGGATTCCCGGCGTCACCCGGATCGGCGGCCGGTTCTACAACTTCTGGCGCGACGCGGCCCACCCCAAGGGGCTGTGGCGCCGGACCACGCTGGAGGAATACCGCAAGCCGGAGCCGGCCTGGGAGACCGTCATCGACCTCGACGCGCTGGCGAAAGCCGAGGGGGAAAACTGGGTCTGGCACGGGGTCACGGTGCTCGAGCCCGCGGACCGGCTGTGCCTCGTGTCGCTGTCGCGCGGCGGTGCCGACGCCGACGTGGTCCGCGAGTTCGACCTCGAACGCAAGGCGTTCGTCGCCGGCGGGTTTCACGTGCCCGAGGCGAAGAGCAGCGTGGCCTGGCGCGGGTCCGAGTCGCTGTTCGTGGCCACCGACTTCGGCCCGGGATCGCTGACCACCTCGGGCTATCCGCGGACGGTCCGCATCTGGCCCCGCGGCACGCCGCTGGCCGACGCCCGGCTGGTGTTCGAGGGGCGGCCCGAGGACATGTCGGTCGGCGCCTGGCGCGACCACACCCCCGGCTTCGAGCGCGACTTCGTCACCCGGCGGCAGTCCTTCTACGCGAGCGAACTGTTCCTGCTCCGCGACGGCCGACCGGTCAGGATCGAGAAACCGGACGACGCCGAAGCCCGGGTCCACCGCGAGTGGCTTCTCGTTCGGCTGCGGTCGCCGTGGACCGTGGGGGACGCGACGTATCCGGCCGGCTCCCTCCTCGCCGCCGACTTCGAGCGGTTCCTCGCCGGCGAGCGCGAGTTTCACCTGCTCTTCGAACCGAGCGAGCGGATCTCGCTCGCCGGCTTCGCCGGCACCCGCCACCACCTCCTGCTCTCGACCATCGACAACGTCCGCAGCCGGCTGTTCGTGCTCACGTATCGGGACGGGGCCTGGCAGCGCCGGCCGCTTCCCGGCGTGCCGGAAATCGGCACCGCGCAGGTCACGCCCGTCGATCCACTCGACTCGGACGACTATTTCCTGACCACGGCCAGCCCGCTCCAGCCGGCCACGCTGGCCCTCGGCAGCGTTGCGGCCGACGCCGCGGCGCCCGAGCGACTCAAGCAGTCGCCCGCGTTCTTCGACGTCCGCGGCCTGTCCGTCGCGCAGCACGAGGCCGTGTCGGCCGACGGCACGCGAATACCCTACTTCCAGATCGGCCCCGCGACGCTGCCCGCCGACGGCAGCACGCCGACGCTCTTGTACGGCTACGGCGGATTCGAGATTCCGCTCCTCCCGTCCTACGACCCGCTCGCCGGCGCGGCCTGGCTGGAACGTGGCCGGGTACTGGTGATCGCCAACATCCGCGGTGGGGGCGAGTTCGGCCCGCGCTGGCACCAGGCGGCGCTCAAGGAACGGCGGCCGCGTGCCTACGAGGATTTCGCCGCCGTGGCAGAGGACCTGATCGCCCGCAAGGTGACGTCGCCACGCTGTCTCGGCTGCCGCGGCGGCAGCAACGGCGGCCTGCTCGTGGGCAACATGTACGTCCGGCGGCCCGACCTGTTCTGCGGCATCGTCTGCCAGGTGCCGCTGCTTGACATGCGCCGCTTCAACCGGCTCCTCGCCGGGGCGAGCTGGATGGGCGAGTATGGCGACCCGGACAAGCCGGAGGAGTGGGCGTTCATCCGCGGCTTTTCCCCCTATCACGCGGTCGATCGTGACCGGACCTATCCGCCGCTGCTGCTCACGACCTCGACCCGCGACGACCGGGTCCATCCCGGCCATGCCCGAAAGATGGCGGCCCGGCTGGCTGAGTTCGCCAAGCCCGTGCTGTATTACGAGAACATCGAGGGGGGCCACGGCGGCGCCGCCGACAACAGGCAGAAAGCGTTTATGGAGGCGCTGGGGTACACGTTCTTGCAGCGTCAAACCACGCACCAGCACCCCGGGACGACGGGCTCCCCCCGGCAACCCTAAGCCGGAGCAGACGCTTTGTCGGCTGC
>JBIKKQ010000222.1:0-4873 GCA_044360305.1 Pirellulales bacterium | reverse complement strand
GTCGTCGCGGTCGCCGGCCGCGTTGCGGTAGTGGCCGCTGCCTTCGCTGACGCGGAGCCCGTCCCGGACCCGCACCGCCATCGTTCCCTCCTTCGTGTCGCCGAACACGAGCGGCCCGTGGCTGGCCGTCAATACGATCGCATGATCGATGATTCGGTCATCCCCGTCGGTGGAGAACGCGAGCACTCGCCGGTCGGTGCAGACGATCCTGTCCCCGGGGCCGACCCAGCGGTTCGTGGTCTCGATGCGGCCGTCGCCGACGTGGTCGAGGGAGACGTGTCGGACCCTGCCCGGCCCCTGCCAGAAGTCGATGCCGTTGACGTCGCCGTGGGCGAACCAGAACGAGGCATGGTGCGGATGATCGGTGGATTCGCCGCTGACCCTCGGTCCGAGGGGAAATGACCGTGTGCAGGCGATCCCGTGCGGGCCGTGGATCGGAAACAGCACCGGGGTGCGGTCGGTCCGGAACAGGTATTCGGTGAACGGGCCGCCGTCCACGGTGACGACGATCCGATCGTCCTTGCGATCGAGTTGCACCCGCGGATCGTGGGCCGATGCCGGGCCGCAGGCGAACGCGACGAGCAGGAGGATGACCAGCGGAGGTCGCGACGGCGTCATCCGGCGTCCTTGCCCTGTTCAGGGCGCGAGACGTTCGAGCGTCCACGGGCCGCCGCCGGCACGGCTGAACCGGAGCCGGTCGTGGAGCCGGCTCGGCCGCCCCTGCCAGAACTCGATCCGCTCGGGGACGAGCCGGTAGCCCCCCCAGTGCTCGGGCCGCGGGATCGCGGCGTCGTCGGGGTGGGCCGCGCGAAACCGGTCATACTGCTCCTCGAGCACGGCCCGGTCGGGGATCACGGCGCTCTGCGGCGAGCTCCAGGCACCGATCCGCGAGCCGCTCGGCCGGCTGTGGAAGTAGGCGTCGGACTCGGCCCCGGTCGTGCGTTCCACCCGCCCCTCGATCCGCACCTGCCGCTCCAGTTCCGTCCAGTGAAAGACGATCGCGGCGTGGGGATTGGTCTCCAGCTCGCTCCCCTTGCGGCTGCTGTAGTTGGTGAAGAAGCAGAAGCCGCGGTCGTCGAACCCGCGCAGCAGCACGATCCGGGCCGACGGCCGGCCGTCGGGCGTGGCGGTGGCGAGCGTCATCGCCTCGGGCTCCGGGAGCCCGGCCGCCACGGCGTCGTCGTACCAGGCGGCGAACTGCGCGATCGGGTCGCGGGCGACCGTCGCCTCGTCGAGCACGGCCCGCTCGTACTCCTTGCGGGCGTGGGTGGTTCTCGCGTCCATCACAGCGGAAGAATAGCCCCGCCACGGGCACACCCGCAAGCGTTGTCGGGTCGGTGGGCGACGGGGCGAACGGGTGGCTTCGATTGGCCGGCGGCCGGCAGGCCTGTACAGTATTCTGTACCTACCGGAGGCCGCCGCCATGGACACCATCTCCTACACCGCCGCCCGGGCCGATCTGGCCCACACGATGGACCGCGTGTGCGAGGATCACGAGCCCTTGATCATCACCCGCAACGGGCAGCAGTCGGTCGTGATGATGTCGCTCGAGGACTTCAAGGCCCTCGAGGAAACCGCCTATCTGCTCCGCGCCCCCCAAAACGCCAAGCGACTCCTGGAAGCGATTTCCAGCCTGGAAGGCGGTCGCGGCAAGGCGCGGAGACTGGCTGAATGAAGCTGGTCTTTGCGGAGCAGGCGTGGGAGGACTACCTCCACTGGCAGGAGGTGGACCGCAAACTGCTCAAACGCATCAACGCCCTGATCAAGGAAACGACGCGGACTCCGTTTGCTGGAACCGGCAAGCCCGAGGCGTTGAAGCACGCGCTTGCCGGATACTGGTCGCGTCGCATCAACGACGAGCACCGGCTGGTCTACAAGGTCGACGGTGATTCGCTGATGATCGCACAGTTGCGGTATCACTATCGTTGACGGGAATGACCGTCGCCCCTTCGCGGAGGAGCGCCGTTCGTCGTCGCCGAACCGGTGCTGCGGCCGCCCGAGTCGCGGAACGTGCTCCGCTCCCCCGAACGCTGCACGCTCCCGGTGGACCGGCCGCCGCCGTCGCGAAGCTGCGTGCCGGAGCCGGCCTGCGTGGCCGAACCGGTGGCCCGGCCGCTGGAATCGCGGAACGTCGTCCGTCCGCCCTGCGTCGCAGCGGATCCGGTCATCCGGCCTGACGAGTCGCGATACGTCGTCCGGTTGCCGCTCTGCGTGGCCGATCCGACCATCCGGCCGCTCGAATCGCGAAACGTGGTCCGGCCTCCCTGGGTGGTGGCGGATCCGACCATCCGACCGCTCTCGTCGCGGATCGTGGTCCGGTCGCCGTCGCGGGCCGCGCTGCCGATCACTTCCATCGACTGCGAAGGGCCGGCAGGTTCGGCTGCCGACAGCCGGGTCGCCGCGAGGCCCGATCCGAGGAGCACCGTGACCGCGAGGGAAAGCCTGACATGGTTCATGTTCGTCTCCCTGGAACGACCCGGTCGCAGGGCGCCGCGCCTGCCCCCCCATGATATTGGATGGGCCCCACCGGAATCCAGTGCCGTCGGCGCGGGCGGCCGCCGCCTGCGCGGAGACGGCGACGCTCTCGCGACGACAATCCGCCCCTCACTTTCGGCGTCGTGTCGGCACTGCAATCCATCGACATTGCGTCGGTAGCCCCTTGACGCCCCCCCCCCCCCGGTACGTTACCGTCCCGCCGGAGAGGCCGTTGCCCGGTCCCACGATCTGAATCGTGCAGACGCACGGCCTTCTCGTCCCGCCGATCCTCAACCACCTTCCCAGCGCCGGTGCACCCATGCTTCACAACGTGTCAGGCCGTTCTCGTAAGCTCATCGCCACGCTCTTTGGCCGCTCGGCCGTGGCGCATCGTCGCCGGTCGCGGTGCAGCCACCGCCACCGGCGGATCGTCGCCGAACCGCTCGAATCCCGGGCCATGCTCGCCGGCGTGGATATCAACGGTGGCCTCTCTTGGACCGGCTGGGAGAGCCGGGGGTATTCCAATCAGCCTGGGGTCTACGGATCGGGCGGTACTGCGGAGGTCTACGAGGTCTACACGAACACGTTCGCGTTCGATCGCGCGACCCATGCGATCACGGGCAACCCGACCCAGGCCGTCTCCCCCGCACCGTCCGGTTTTGATTCGGGCCGGCTCGCCCCCACGCCTGCGGGTCAGTTCGCCGTCTCCCAGGGAGCGTTTGAGAACGGCAACACGATCCTCGGCGTCGGCGTCCGGGTGGTGAGCGGCGGCAGCATCGCCGGCTTCAAGCCCACGATGCGCTTCGACCTCGACAACGACAGCTACAGGCCGGCGTCAAACGTCGGCGGCACCGACGGCCGCACGAGCTTTACGTCGGTTTCCGAGCAGGGCGACTTCACCGTCCAGTTCGAAGGTGCCTCATCCTGGCGTGGCTCGTCGATCAGCGTGCAGTGCGGTGCCCGATCCGGTCAGGCCGCTACGTACACCGGCACCAACGACACCGTCCTCCTGCCCGGCGGCGTCGGCAGCGGCACGAGCTACGATTTCGCCTTTCGGGCCTTCGCCCAGCCCGCTGCCAACGCCTACCAGATGTTCATCGACGTGACGGCGATCCCGCGGCTGTACGGCAGCACCGATCCGACGTCAGTCTACAAGCTGTTCTTTCCGACAAAGTCGGGCGTGGCCGCGATCGGCGACCACGTCACCCTCTCGCTCAACGGCCTCGGCGCCAACAACGTCGTCTTCGCGGCCGACGTGACGTTGCCACCAGTCGATCTCGACGTGGACAGCGACAACACGGCCACCGTCGAGCGATCGTCGTTCGAGGAAGCCATCGAGGAGGCGGCAGACAAACCAGGTGTGATCGTGCCCGTTGGAGGCGAGCGGGCCCGGATGATCGTGGACGTGCCACAGGGCCGGACCGCCGCGCTTGGCTTCGATGCCGGTGCCGCGAGCAAGGTGAAGGTCTTGTCGTCCTCTGGCGCCGTGGTACTCGATACCGAGCGGCTTTCCACGACGATTGCCGGCGGCGGTCCGCAGACGTTCTGGATCGAGGCTTTCGCTCCGAGCCAGTCCATGGCCGACATTGCCTTCACGCTCGCGACGACCGGCGCCGGCCCGGCGTCGAGCGACACCGTTCGTGCCACGGCGGTGGCCCTGACCGCACAAGCCAATGGGATCGTTTCGGCCGACGATGGGAAACTGTGGGTCTACGCCGGCGTCAGCGATACCACCAGGCTATCTGGTGATTCAGGCACGGTGGCGTTCGAGCTGCTCAAGGCGGACGGCGCCACGGCCGGCGTGACGGGCAGTGCCGAGCTTGACGGGGGTTTTGCGTATACGGTCCTCACGCTCCCCGACAGCTTGCTGCGGATCGACCCCGAAAAGTCGGCCGCATCGACCTACCGCGTTCGGGCCCGATACAAGTCGCTCACGGTAGAAAGCTCCGAAACGGTCGTCATCCCGGGGCTGGCGGCAGACATCCAAGCCATCGCGAACGTGGGTTTCACGAATAAACCGGGATTCACGTTCGACATTACCGCCTCCAACGCGCCGATGCTGCGCGATTTTGCCGGCGTCGGCCGTGTCACTGTGACGGCCACGGTTCGCGACAGGCTGGGGAACCTCGTGGAAGATGGCACGCCCGTCATCTGGGGCACGGTCGATGACGGCTTCAATCCGGACGACGTCCTGGCACCAGGCACCGAAACGACGGACGGCATGGCCACCTTTGCCATCGCCGGCAATCGCATCGCCCCGGTCGCCCGACTCTCCGTCACCGCCGACCAGAAGACGATCCGTGGATTCCTGTCGGGCGGCGAACTGCGGGTTTCTGTCGAACTCCTCGACATCAACAATCAGCCGGCCGGGGATCGGATCATCAATCTCGACGATCGC
>JBIKKQ010000221.1:0-4887 GCA_044360305.1 Pirellulales bacterium | reverse complement strand
GCCGCCCGCGGCCACGATGTCGAGTTGTCGTGTATCGCCGCCCGCGGCGGAATACCCGGCGTGCGACTCGATCTGCATCCGGAATGGGCCGTGCTGCGTCGCTTCGAGGTTTCCACCAGCCTGACGCAAGCCTTGCGACGAAAAGCCTCCGAGGTGGACATCGTGCACAACCACAGCCTCTGGTCGATGGTCAACATCGCAGCGGGTTGGGTTGTCCCCGGTCGCCACGCAAAACTGGTGACCTCGCCGCGGGGCACCCTTTCCGCCTGGGCGCTGCACCGCAGTAGGCATCTCAAGCGGCTGCTCCGCCCCTTGCAGTGGCGGGCACTCGAGCGCGCCGATCTCCTGCATGCCACCAGCGACATGGAATTTCAGGAGATCCGGAGCCTGCGGCTTAAGGCGCCGGTCGTCGTGGTGCCCAACGGCATCGACATTCCGCCAGCCGCGCAGGCGGCAACCGCGTCCGAGATGCGGACGCTTCTGTTCCTCAGTAGGATTCACCCCAAGAAGGGAATCGATCGGCTGCTGCAGTCCTGGAAGACGCTTCAGGACGTTCATCGGGATTGGCGCATGAGAATTGTCGGGCGGGGGGAACCGGGGCATGTGGATGCCGTGCGCGCGCTCGCCACGAGCCTGCAGGTGGAACGCGTGGATTTTCCCGGCCCCGCCTACGGCGACGATCGCTCCCGGGAGTATCGCGCGGCCGATCTTTTCGTGCTCCCATCCCACTCGGAAAACTTCGGCATGGTCGTCGCGGAGGCTCTCGCCCACGCCTGCCCCGTGGTGGTGACCACGGGCACGCCTTGGGAGGATGTGTCTCGAAAAAACTGCGGGTGGTGGGTCCACCACGACGTGGAGTCGCTCACGGCCGCGCTCGACACTGCCCTGCGGAGGCCATCATCGGACCTTCGGGAAATGGGTCGGCGAGGCAGGGCGTGGATGGAATCCGACTTCAGTTGGGAGTCGGTTGCCGAAAAAATGGAGGCCGCCTACGCCTGGACGCTTGCCGACGGCGGTCGCGCGACCCCGGACTGCGTGAGGGTCGGCGGATGAACGCCAGTCAGCCTGAAGGCGTGTGGGAGCCGGGCTCGGCCCCCGTCGCCGTCGTGATGATCACCCTCAACGAGGGTCACAACATGGAGGCCGTGCTGGCCAACCTTCGGGGTTGGGCGCAGGAGGTGTTCGTCGTTGACAGCTACAGCCAGGATGCCACCGTGGACATCGCGTTGCGTCACGGCGTGCATGTCGTTCAACGGGGCTTTCGCGGCTTCGGCGACCAGTGGAATTTTGCACTGTCGCAACTGCCGATCACGGCTCCCTGGACGATGAAGCTCGATCCCGATGAACGCATTAGTACCCCGCTCAAGGCGGAAATTAGCGAAGCCTGCGCAACCGGCGGGCACGACGCTTATCAGGTCAATATCCGCCTGTTTTTCATGGACTGGCCCCTGCCGGTCCGGCTGAATCTGCTGCGGCTGTGGCGATCCGGAAAAGCCGAGTTCTCCAATGTGCTTGTCAACGAGCATGCGAAGATCGCTGGTTCTATCGGGCACCTTCAAGCAGACATCGAACACCGCGATAGCCCCGACCTCCACCATTGGCTGGAGAAGCAAAACGCCTACACCACCGCCGAGGCGATCGCCGCCCATGAGGGGCGGGCGCTCTCCGTCGAGCCGCGGCTGTTCGGCACGAAACTCCAGCGCCGCATGTGGATCAAGCAAAACTACCGCCGCTTTCCCGGTCGCTACCTCGTGCTGTTCCTGTATCATTATTTCGTGCTCGGGGCCTGGCGGGCCGGCTGGGTGGGATACGCATGGTCGCGACTCCGGAGCGACGTCTACCGGCTCTGGGAATACAAACTCCGTGAGATTCGGATCACCGGCCGCCTGCCCGTGAAACGGTCACATGGTTCCGGCGCTCCCGACCCGCGCGTGCCGCAGTATTGATTCGCCCATCCAGGAGAGGAATCGGTCGTGTTCGTCAACAAAAGCCTTCTCATCACCGGCGGCACAGGCTCGTTCGGCAATGCCGTCCTGAAGCGATTCCTGCACACCGACATCGGCGAAGTCCGCATCTTCAGCCGCGACGAGAAGAAGCAGGACGACATGCGGAAGCGGTACGCCAGCGGAAAACTCAAGTTTTACATCGGCGATGTCCGCGATCAGCGCAGCGTCGAGCAGGCGATGCGCGGCGTCGATTTCGTGTTTCACGCCGCGGCGCTCAAACAGGTGCCGTCGTGCGAGTTCTATCCGATGCAGGCTGTGCGCACGAACGTGCTGGGCACGGAGAACGTGCTCGAGGCCGCGATCGCCGCCGGCGTACAGCGGGTGGTCGTGCTCAGCACCGACAAGGCCGTTTATCCGATCAATGCCATGGGCATCTCCAAGGCCATGATGGAGAAGGTCATGGTGGCCACCAGCCGCAATCTCGAAGGCCGCGACACGGTCATCTGCGGCACGCGGTATGGCAACGTCATGGCCTCCCGCGGGTCGGTGATTCCCCTGTTCGTCGAGCAGGTGCTGGCCGGGAACCCGATCACCGTCACCGACCCGATGATGACCCGGTTCATGATGACCCTCTCCGACGCCGTAGACCTCGTGCTCTATGCCTTTCAGCACGGCGGCAACGGCGACATTTTCGTGCAGAAGGCACCGGCGGCGACGATCGAGACCCTCGCCCGCGCCGTCACGGCGCTCATGAGCCGGCCCGATCATCCCGTGAACGTGATCGGCACGCGACACGGTGAGAAGCTGTACGAGGTGCTGCTGGGGCGGGAGGAAATGGCCTGCGCCGCGGATCTCGGCGACTACTTTCGTGTGCCGCCCGATGGCCGCGATCTCAACTACGGGAAGTTTTTCGATCAGGGAGAGATCCGCCGCACCCAGACGACCCATGGGGAGGATTACAACTCCCACAACACGGAGCGGCTCGACGTCGGCGGCATGACCCGTCTCCTGCTCAGGCTCGAGGGGATGCAACGGATCGCCCGGGGGGAGAACGTCACGGTGGAGGAGTGCTGAGCTCGTGAAGGTCCTGATCACCGGCGCCGACGGTTTCATCGGCAGGAATCTGCGCCAGCACCTCGCGGAGCGCCGCGACGTCGAACTCGTCTGCTTCACCAGGCATCAGGCCCTCGATGAACTGCCGCGGGCTGCGGAAGGGGTGGAGTTTGCGCTTCATCTGGCCGGAGTGAATCGCCCCCAGGACCCGCAGGAATTCATCACGGGAAACCGGGATCTGACCGTGGCGGTCCTACGGGCTTTGGAGACCGCAAACGGCCCTGCCGCCCGGATTCCGTTCGTCCTCGCCTCCTCCATTCAGGCTGCCCGCGACAACCCGTACGGAGCCAGCAAACGGGCCGCCGAGGAGGCGGTCGCGGACTATGCCGCTCGTACCGGCGCCGCCGGACACGTCTTTCGGCTGCCGAACGTGTTTGGCAAGTGGTGTCGGCCCAACTACAACTCGGCGGTGGCCACGTTCTGCCACAACATCGCCCGCGGAATTCCGATCACCGTCAATGATCCCGCGGCCGAGGTGCGACTCGTGCACGTCGATGACGTTGTGACGCGGTTCATTGGCTTGATGGACGGGGCCGACGCCGCGGTCGATGCCGACGGTTTCGTCACGGTCGGGCCCGAGTATACGGTCACCGTCGGCGCCCTCGCCCGGCTGATCGAGGGCTTTCACGGCAGCCGTGTGACGCTGCTGACCGACCGCGTCGGCAGCGGATTCCTGCGGGCGCTCCACTCGACCTATCTGAGCTACCTGCCGCCGGCTTCGTTTTCCTACGAAGTTCCCCGCCATGGAGATGCCCGCGGCGTGTTCGTCGAGATGCTCAAGACCCCCGACTGCGGCCAGTTCTCCTACTTCACCGCCCATCCCGGCATTACTCGTGGCGGGCATTACCACCACACCAAGACCGAGAAGTTTCTCGTGATCAAGGGGCGGGCGCGGTTCAAGTTCCGTCATGTCCAGACCGACGAGACCCACGAACTGGTGACCTCGGGAGATGTCGCGGAGGTCGTGGAGACCGTGCCGGGCTGGACGCATGACATCACGAACATCGGTGATGACGAACTCGTCGTCATGCTGTGGGCCAACGAAGTCTTTGATCGGGAGCGGCCGGACACGTTCGCCGCCCCTCTGTGAGCATGCCGGCACGCCTGGCCCGTTCCTCAGATTGGGAACAATGGCGTGATCCACCGCAGCAACGCGGGTTCACAGTCTGGGCCCATCGTTGCCTGCGGGAGACACACGTCGCACCATGAACGACCGAATCGACTTCTATCGGCGGGTGGTCACCACCTGGATTCCCGACCCGAGCGTGTCCGTTCTCGTGGTTGGCGGGGAGGGGAACGACCAGGACGTCTTCCGCGAGAAGGGTTTCGCGGCCGTCACCCTGCTGAACCTCGGCAGCGGGCCGGAATCGCTGCCCGCGGGATGGCGGTACGTCAGGGCCGCTGGAGACCGGCTGCCTTTTCCGGACGCCTCGTTCGACGTGGTCATCGCCCACGCCACCCTCCATCACTGCCGGTCCCCGCATGCGGTGCTCCTCGAGATGTATCGGGTCGCGCGGTCACGAGTGGTGTTCGTGGAGGCGCGCGACAGCGGCCTGATGCGGCTCGTCGAACGACTCGGGGTCACGCAGGTCTACGAGACGAGCGCCGTCCATTTCAATGAGGGCGTCCGCGGTGGCGTGGACGACACCGCGATACCGAACTTCATCTACCGCTGGACCGAGCGCGAGGTTGAAAAGACGATTCGCACCTGCGCCCCCCATCACGAGCCGGCGTTTCAATACCTGTACGGCCTCGCGCTGCCGCAGACCCCGCGGGCCTCGAAAAACCGAACCATCTCGCGGCTGCTCGTCGATGCGGCGAGCCCACT
>JBIKKQ010000067.1:0-17197 GCA_044360305.1 Pirellulales bacterium | reverse complement strand
GCATCATCTGGCGCTTCAGCGAAAGCCGAACGAAGCGATGCAGCGGACTCGCGATAAAATTGGTCCTGATGGAAAGTCCAAGGTCGCGAGCCGCTGATCGCGGCCGTTCTGCCTTCTGGGCACTCACTGTCGGCCGTTCACACGAGGACTGCTCATCGACGCGAATGGGCGTAAATCCGAGCAGCCAGGGTCCCGCAAACGATGCCGCTAAACCTCACAGTGATTGCTTGGGTTTACGGCATCGTCTCAGTTGTTGGCATGTTCCCGCTTGCCGGCGCTCGCGGGCGGGCATGGACCGTTCCCGTATGGATGTTTCTCGCACTGCCTTGCCTTGTCTGCTTCGCAGGGTCGCTTCCGACTCTCTTCAATGTTGGATACATAGAACGCGCTTCCCGACAGCCCGCCGTGGGCGGATTCGCTGGTATGGAAGCATTTCTCACCGTAAGCGCACTTGTCGTCTTTGACCTGATCGCCGTGATCGTGGCATTGCTTGCTCCGCCCCCCCGAGCCTGGACGTCGCGGTCGGCGACCGGTGGATTCATCGCAGCCATCGTCTCCGCCGCGTGGTGCCTCTTCTTAAGTTCCTTGGATCCCGATGCAGTCGATTGGACTCGCTTCGACGCTGTCACCTTCCTGTCCGTCTGGGTTGTCGCGTGGCTCGTAGGCATCGTTGTGGGCTGCGCTTTCTGCGTTTGGAAGTTCTGTGCGCGCAAAAGGCAGAACTAAGAAATGCAGCGGACTCGCGATAAAATCTGGCGGTGTGGATAATCCCTTGGTCGCGAGCCGCTGATCGCGGGCGTTATCGGGCTGACCCAAACATCACTCATGGACACAGAAGTTCGACTGTATGGCCAACTTGAAAACTGGCCAAGCAAAACCGAGATGGCAAGGTTGATGGAGGCCGCAGGATTCTCGGTATACGTCGGACAATACTCGATCCGATTGCAAGACTGTGAACACTTCGCATTTCAAGAATACGGAGGCGACCTTGGTGATCCGCAATTTGACGCAGACGCAAGCTCACTTGAGAAGATGCTCAAGGATGGCGGGCGCGTCTCTGATGCGTTGACCGCTGCTGGCATTCGGCACCGTTTCGAACTGTACAATGACAGCGATGAATTGGTCGCTTACCTGCATCACCGATGGCCACAAGAACAGGCCGACGGTGCCTCGTGACCTTGCCCGATAACAAAAAACTCCACCCGAGTTGCCGATCGGGCGCTTCCTCACGTCAAAGTCTCTTGGCGGCAACCGGGTGATTTTTGCCGTTAGGCCACCCAGAAGACGGACGGGTCCACTCGCTGGCGGCGCAGTGACACATGACGAGCGACGAAGACCTCAGTATCGAACGAATCACACGACTCGCGATCAGTGAAGTCGCTGAGGCGATCCGTCAGAAGGTCACAAGAGACCTTTCAAGCGACGAGTTCGGTGCGATTCGTGCGATCATCAACACAGAGCATTTCTGGGCTCGCGCCGAGGAAATGCGAATGTTCGTTCAACACAAAGATCCCAAAGACGTGTTGCGTATGCTCACGGCGATTGGAGAGCGGTATCGCGAAGGTGGAGATGCCGCATTCGTTCCCGCCACGCCGCCCGCCCCGAGCGACCGATACTGTGGAATATGCGATGGTACCGGGAAGTGCTACTGTCTTCGGAAGGGGCCTGGCACTGCCGTAGGCTGTCGTCGCTGTGGTGGCAACGCCAAGTGTCGGCACTGCCGCGGCTCAGGAACGGTTTAGTCATGCTCTATCTTCGCCAATGACCGGATTGGGCCTAACCAAGCGATGGAGCAGAATCGCGGCGGCGTCCTGCGGAGGTGAGAATCCATTCCCGCGATCTGCTGAAGGCGGTCGTTAGGCCACTACGCTGACTTCCTCGTGTGATTGCCGCCCGGTATGATGATTGGCGGCTTCTTCCAACTGCGGAGGACATCATCAATGAGCCTGACCTTATCGCAATTTGGCATCGACCGCCTCGACGCACAGCAGCGGGTGGAGTTGATTGGTCTGATATGGGACAGCCTTCCCGACGATGCGTCATACACACCTCCCGACTGGCATATCCAAGAACTAGAGCGGCGAATTGCAGCCGCTGATGCCAATCCTGGGGCCGCTGAACCTTGGGAGACGGTGCTGGCGCGATTGTCGAGGAGTTCATGAGTTTGCCCGTCGTCCTGCGTCCGGAGGCCACGAAGGACGCGGCAGAGGCGATTGATTACTTCGACGCACTGCGGCCTGGCTTGGGGCAGGCCTTCTTGATTCAAGTTCAAGATGTCCTGCTTCGGATTTCAGGTATGCCCGAGATACATGGCATCGTCTGGCGGAACGTGCGTGCGGCGCGACTGCGGCGCTTCACCTATGTCGTCTATTACCGTGTACACGCAGACCGTCTGGAGGTGTTGGCCGTGGTCCAGGGAAACCGTGACGCTGCTGTGTGGCAGAGCCGCGAGTGAAAGCCCGAGCAGGCCGAACCTCTCTATGGCCTCTGAAGTCAAGTAGGCGCACCGGTAGCGTGGACCTCGAAACATTTTCTTTTTCCCAGCCTATCTTCGGCTTTGTTGTTTCGGGTGCGAGTCGAGGTGGCAGCGGGCTCTGACCAGTTGACGACGCGGAATCCTTCTTCATCGGGAGTCGGACGTGCCAGGGAGTCCCTGACACGACCGCGCCAAACATCTCTCTGAGGCTCTGCCGCGGCCGCAGGTGCCCGTAAGGTGCAGCCCGCGGGTGCGGTTCATGATCCGGCAGCGCTGCCCTGTCGCAAGCCGGAGGGCCGCGTGGCGGCCCGGCATGGCTTGAAGATCATGCGTCCTCGAAGTTCATCCGTTCGTTCCCAGCGGCTATTCAAAGCGACGAGTGCGTGCTCGAAGCACGCCTCCGTTCAGGTCGGCTCGTGGGACCGGCGGTCGTGTATGTCGGTCAGTACGTCGTGCGCATCTCCTCTTTCAAGGACTCGGATAGTGTGGCGGGCGCTGGCCGGTGGCTCTTCAAAGCAAGTGAGTCGACAGTCTGTGGCACGGCTCGTGGCGGAAGGAGGTGGAACCGCAGGCTCCTCCTCCTTCGGGCGGTCAGGGGGGGCCTGCCGCAATCTTCTCCGTCTCGTGCGTGGTGCTCGACCGGCGTTCCCCTTCGGGGAACGCATCGCTCAGTTAGACAATGGGCTCACCGACCAGCCCCGCATGTGCGGTCAGCCTTCCATGGCGGCTCCCTCCAGTGTGCGGATGCCCTTGGGCAAGCTGCTCTTCCAGAACCGCCTGGCGTCGAAGGGCCTCTGGCGCTTCGTCATCCAGTACACCGCCCGACCGATCTTGGCCGCGACGAGAGCCACGGCCCGGGCCTTGCCCCGCTGCCGTGTCATCTTCTCCATGAATGCCTTCGCCTCCGGGCTGCTGCGAATCATCAGGGCTGCGGCCTCGCTGAAGGCCCACTTGAGGTGGGCGTTGCCGATCTTCCTTCCCCCGGTGCCCTGCTTCTTGCCCGCTGACTCCTTGGCACAGGACACGAGCCGGGCGTAGGAGACGAACTGCCCGATGTTCTCGAAGCGATCCACGTTCTGGATCTCGTAGAGCATCACCAGCGACAGCACCTTTCCGACGCCGGTGATCGTCTGCAGCATGGATAGCCGCACCGGATCGTGCACCTTGGCATGCTTGAGGACGTGGGTCTCGAGCGTCGTGATCGTCTTGTCGAGCTGGGCGATCACCTCCGAGTCGGCGTCCAGCATCGTGCGGACGCTCGGGTCGGCGAAGGCGGTCGCCGCGATCCCCTCCCGCAGCCTGTCCCTGCCCTTGCCGCTCGCGGTCGGGACGTTGTACTGCGTGTGGGTGTTCTGGACGTGGGCGAGCAGCTCGGCCCGCCTGCGGACAAACAGGTTACGCCGCCGCAGCAGGTCGCGTGTGCCCCGCATCTCCCTGGGATACACGTGCGCCAGCGGAAACGTGCCGCCCCGGAGGAGCCGGGCGATCTTCTCCGAGTCGATGCGGTCGTTCTTGGCCTTCCCTCCATGGATTGCCTTCATGTACAGGGCGTGGCCGAGCACGAACTCGATCCCCTCCTCCCGGCACCAGTCGGCAAGCCAGTACCAGGAAAACATGCACTCCGCCCCGACCACCAGGCTCGCCCGGTAGGGTGCCAGGGCCCGCTTCAAGGGCTCCGGCTCGGCCCGCATGTTGCGGTGCAGCACGACGTTCCCCTGGTCGTCCAGCACGCAGACGTACATCTTGCTCGCGTGGAGATCGATGCCGCAGTAGAATCGTCGCTGTTCACAATAAAACCTCATCATGGTCCTCCTGCTGGTGTGGGACGGATGAGCCTCGTTGCCGACTACGCTTCGGCACAAACGACGCCGAGCCTCAGGCTCGTCACGGGTTTATAGGACTTCGTCGCCTCCATGCAGGAGGCCATGATGAGCATCCAGGCGTTGAAGCAGCCTCGCGATAGAGTCCTGCGGTATAGGGAGCCCATTGGTCGCAAACTGCTCAACTTTGCCGTCCTGCTGCCAGAAACCCGATGCCAATTCCAAGTGCAACCGAGGCGACTGTCGCAACCGAAAAGGTTCGTGACTACTTGCTCAATCCTGAGCATCCCGACGGCGGCTCAAAGGCGGCATGGTTCCAGTCGCTCGGCTACGCCCGTGATTGTTGGCAGGAACTGGCAAGCGATCTCTTGGCCCTTGCCGCCACATGCGAGCAATTCGCTACCGTCCGGACGCCATTCGGCGTAAAATACGTTGTGTAGGGTCAAATCGGCCGTAAATCCCATCGCTCTGCAAGCGTATTGGCTGTTTGGATAGTCGAGGCTGATCGACTTCCTCGACTCGTAACCGCGTACCCGGATGAAGAGTCATGATTGCTGAACATTCTCTTGTCGTGCTCGATTGTGAACCGCTCCACGAAAGGCTCAATCGTGGTGATGTTGGAACGATCGTGCATGTCTACGAAGGCGGCCGCGCCTACGAAGTCGAGTTTGTGGATGGCAGCGGGCACACTGTGGCCCTAATTACTGTCAACGCGGATGATGTACGCCCAATCGCAGCGGGCGAGTTGCTCCATGCTCGGCGGACGGCGTAGCGGGCATAATGAGGCGTTGGAGCAGACTCGCGACAGCGTCCTGCTGTATGGTGAGTCTGTTGGCTGCGAGCTGCTCAACTTCGTCGTGACCGGGTTGGATTTCCTGTACCAGGGGATATGAGGGTTTAGGAACAGGGTGCCTCACCACAGGCCGCGCGTGGCTGGAGCCGAGGCCTTGGCCGGTCGCACGAGGGCTGAGCCCCCATCTCTTTCACCGCAGTGATTCGGCGCCGACCGGCGGCGCGGTGCCGGACTCAGCGGCGCAGGGCCGGCACGCCCACCAGCTTGCCGTAGGCCTGCACCAGGCCGTCGACGTCGTACTTGAAGGCGTCCCGCAGCGCCTCCTCCGGCGGCGTCCCCTCCTTGACCGCCGCCACGAAGCCGCCGAATTTCCGGGCGTCGCGGCCGGCCAGCATCCGCACCATGCTCGACGCCATGCCGTACTGCACCGGCGCGATGTTGGGCCGCTCGAAGAACTCCGGCCCGAGATTGCCGTTGGCCCGCATGAAGTCGGCGGCCACGGCCTCCTTGAGCTGCACCTGGTTGGACGTCGGCACCACCTTGGCGGCGACCCATTCGGCGATCCCCTCGTTGAGCCAGTTGGGCAGGCGGGTGGGCGACAGCCAGCGGTGGTTGAAGCCGTGGCTCGTCTCGTGCACCAGCATGTGGGCGAAGGCCGCCTCGTCGTCGCCGCGGTGGCAGGCCATGATCACCCGGCCGTCGCTCCCCTGGTGGCAGAGCCCGTGCGTGCCCCGAGTTTCCACTCGCATGACCCTGGCCTCGAACGCGACGTAGTCGGCCTCGGCGAGGAACGCGATCACCAGGCACTTGCCCTTCCACACCGGCTCGCCCCGGGGAATCCCGTACAGATCGCAGAGCGTGTCGTGCATCGTGTCGAGCTTGGCGACGTAGGGCGCCATCTGGTTCGGCGGGATGTCGGTCGCCACGAGGAACTCGTGCGTCCGTGAGACCCGCAGCCGGGGAAACAGCTTCTGCACCTCCGCCACGAACCGCTCCAGCCGCTCGACCTCCGCCTCGTGCTCCTCGGCGGAGAGTTCCGGCCACGGCTCCACGCCCCGGGCCCGCATCCGCTCGATCGCCGCGGCGTTCTTCATCTCCCGCTGCCGCTGCTCCCGCTGCCGCGTGGCACCCTTCGGCGCGGTCTCGTACACCGTCTCGCGGTCGGCGACGATCTTCACGACCCCCGCCAGCGCCAGGCTCGTCACTTTCTTCTCCCCCTCCGGCCGCAGTCGGAGCGCCGTCACCCGCCCCTCGGCCTCCACCAGCCGTTCGAGCAGCGGACGGACCAGCCGCTTGCCCGAGCCGAGCTCGACCACATCGAGCACCTCGCCCACATGCGGCCTGAGCCGATCGGCGATCTCGTCGGCGACGCCTGCGGCCGCCATCGCGAGCGCGGCGACGACCGCGACCACGATCGTGCGCAGCCGGGGCGCTGGCGGATTGCGCGGGTTCATGGGGGAGGCTCCGCGGCCGCGACACGATGTCGCAGCTCCGTGCTGGAGATGTCGAGGCGGAACTCGGCCGGCGACACGAAGTACGTCACCTCGCGCAGGGCCGCCGGCACGTCGATCCGGGAGGCGTCCACGAACACGCCCTCCATCGACCGCCCGAACACGATCAGCCCCCGGGCATCGCGGGCGATGGTGCGAACCGCCGCCTCCGCGGCCGCCTCCGAGCCGCCGTAGTACCGCGGAGCAGCCAGCCGGGCGTAGGTGTCCGCGCCCATCACGAACGTGCAGCCCGGGAACATGCCGAGTTTCTCCAGGAACGTCGGCGCCCGCGTCAGCCACAGCCGCCGGCCGGCGAACCGGGCGGTCCGCCGAGCGATCTCCTCGTAGTCGAGCCACGGCTTGTCAACGTTGGCGATCGAGAGTTCAAACTCAACCTTCCGCTCCGCGATCTCCTCCGCGATCCGGGCCATGCGCAGGTGGCCCTCGTGGAGTGGATCGAAGGAACCGGGGAAGATCAACGCCCCCGCCGCCGGCTTCGCCCCCGCGTCATCGACGCACACCGGCCCGCGATCTCCCGCGAACAGGCCGCGCACGCCGGCGGCCGGTGTGGTCACCGCCCGGATCACCTTCTCCCCCGGCCTGAGCAGGTCCGCGGGCAACGCCCCCCGCGCCGCGTCCGCGCGGCCGCAGGCGGTCAGCAACTGCTCGACCGCCAGCCCCGCGGCGATCCGTTCCTCGTCCGCCCGCGACCGGGCGTCCTTTTCCAGCACGACGTGGGCCGTGAACGTCGCCTCGACGGTCTGAACGGCGACGTGCACGCGATGCTCGCCGCGCTTCGGCTGCCTGGTCCGCAGGCTCGCCGACACGGCGAGGCCGACCGCCTGCCCGGGAGTGGCACCGAGGCCACAGGCCCGCTGCCAGGCGGCCACCGCCAGCCGTCGCGCCGTCCGCTCCGAGCAGTAGCCCTCCTGCGGGCCGCCGAGCAGCCGATCGACGGCCGGCCGCGCGGACGGGACGAGACTCTCGAGCACGACGCCGCTGGCGCCGGGCACGGTCACGAGATGGGCGATCACCCCCGCGCCGCCCCCCGTGGCGATGATCACGCCGCGCCTGTCGGCGGCCTCGATCGCGGCGACGAGGCTGTCGGCGTCGGGAAGGTGCATGGAACGCTCCGCAACGGCAGGGCGATCCGGCCGGCCCCGCTCAGTTGCATGACCGAATCGTACCACGCCCGCCGCCGCCGGAGCCTCGGTCCTCCGAGGCCCGGACGCCCGCGCGACGGTCTTGCCTGCTTCGCCGGCCTTGTCCCGCTTGACAGCGATTCGCCTGCGGCCGGCCCGCGAACGGCATGTTCCTGCAGGCGGAACGGCCGGCCGACCGATGGACTGGAGCAGGTCGTGCGCCTCGGGCACGCCCGTGACGTCTCGCGGAGGATGCCCATGTCGATGTTCCGCCGCCTTCGGCTCGTGGTCGCCGTGGCGACCATTTTCAGACTCGCCGCGCCGATGGCCGGCGTCCACGCGGCCGACATCGCCACCGCGCTTCGCGTTGCGCCCGCGACGCCGCTGCCGGCCGAACCGCCCGCGGCACCGGCCCTGCTCTCTCAGCCCGAAGCCCGCGCCGGCGAAACGCCCGAGGCCGGTACCGACACCCGGCCCCCGACACCCGGCCTGCGGTTTCCGACGCGGATTCTCCTGCTCTCCGGCGCGGCGGCCACCGACCCGCGGGCGTTCGTTGTCCTCGGCGACTCCGACGCCGCAGACGCCGGACAGGCTGCGAGCGAGGAGATCGACCTGACGCTCACGAGGCCGGACGACCGGGCTCCGGCCACGCTGGCCCAGTCTGCGGCCGCACCCGAACGGGTCGTCCGCGGTCCCGACCCGCTCGCGGGCACGCGGCAGATCGATCCCGCCACCACCGGCGGCGACGCCGAAAAGATCCTCGCCAGCCTGCTGCCGCCGCGGAGCGACGTGCCGGCCGACTGGCACGCGCCGCTCGAGCCGTTGCACTTCTGCGGCGAGCCGCGGGCCCTCGCTCCCTGCGTGCCGCCGCCACCGTGTCACCCCGCGCTCCCTCCCCAGCCCTACGACCTCGTGGGCAAGATCGGCGCGCCGACCTGCGGCCCGATCTACCGTGGACCGTGCGCGCCCCGCAGCGCGGAGCGGCACGACGGGCCGCTGGCGCCCCTGCACCGGGCCTGCGACCGGTTCTTCGACTGCTTTTACACGCCGCGCTGACCGGGCCGGCCGAGGAACACGACTGATGCGCGCGGCAATCATCGGGATCGGTGCGATCGCCAGGATGCACGCCCGGGCGCTCCGCGACATCCCCGGCGTCGAACTCGTCGCCGCCTCGTGCCGCACCGAGGAAAAGGGGCGGGCGTTCGCCGCCGAGTTTTCCTGTGCCTGGCATGCCGACACGGCGCGGATGCTGCGCCGCGAGAAGCCCGACTTCGTCACCGTCGCCACGCCGTCCGGTGCCCACCTGCCCGCCGTCCTCGCCGCCGCCCGGCGCGGCGTCCATGTCATCTGCGAGAAGCCGCTGGAGATCACGCTGCGGCGCATCGACCGGATGATCGCCGCCTGCGACCGGGCCGGGATCACGCTCGGCGCGATCTTTCCCCAGCGGTTCAATCCGGTGATCGGCACGCTCCATGCAGCCGCCGCCGCCGGCCGGTTCGGGCCGCTGGCCGTGGTGGCAAGTTACGTCCCGTGGTGGCGCGACGATGCCTACTACGGACCGGGCCGCTGGCAGGGCACGCGGGCGCTCGACGGCGGCGGCGCACTGATGAACCAGTCGATCCACGGCGTCGATGCGGTGCAGTGGATCGCAGGGGCCACCATGTCCGGCCTCGCCGCGGGGGAGAATCCGGTGGAGAGCGTCGTCGCGCTGACCGCGGTCCGGGCCCACGACGCCGAGCGGCTGGAGGTCGAGGACACCTGCGTGGCCCTGCTGCGGTTCAAAAACGGCGCCCTCGGGCAACTGCTCGCCGCCACCAGCCTGTATCCCGGCCAGCTGCGCCGGTTCCTCGTCGGCGGCCGCGACGGCACGGCCGAGATCCTCGAGGAGCAGCTGGTGGGCTGGAGGTTTCGCACGGAGTCGCCGGACGACGAGGCGACCCGCGGCCGACTCGGCGGCGCGAGCGGCACGTCCGGCGGTGCCGCCGACCCGATGGCGATCAACTACGCCTGCCACACCCGCAACTTCGAGGAGTTTCTGGCGGCCATCCGCGCCGGCCGCCGGCCCGCGCTCGACGGAGTCGAGGGGCGCAAGGCGGTGGCGATCGTCGAGGCCTGCTACCGGTCGGCCCGCACGGGCCGCCCGGCCCGCGTCGGTTGACGCGATCCCTGCAGGCGGCCCGGCCGCGCGGGCGTCCCGCCAGCCGTTCGTCTGCTACCCTGTCGGCTCTCACACCCCCGGGCCCGGCCATGACCGCACCCTTCCGCTACGCGATTTGCAACGAGACCTTCGGCGACTGGCCGCTGGCCAAGGCCTGCGACGTGGCCGCCGCCTGCGGCTACACGGGGCTGGAGATCGCCCCGTTCACCCTCGCCGCCGACGTCACCGCGATCGGCGGCGCCGAACGGAGCGACCTGCGGCGCACCATCGCCCGCGCGGGGCTCGACTGCGTCGGGCTGCACTGGCTGCTGGCCCGCACCGAGGGCTTTCATGCGGCCCATCCGGACGCCGACGTGCGCCGGCGCACGAGCGACTATCTCGGCGAACTCGCCCGGCTGTGCCACGACCTCGGGGGCCGGGTGCTGGTGTTCGGCTCGCCGAAGCAGCGCAGCCTCGTCCCCGGCGTGACGCCCGCGCAGGCGCTCGACCACCTCCACGAGGTGTTCTCCCGGCTCGTGCCGGTGCTGGAGATGACCGACACGGTCGTGGCCCTCGAGCCGCTGGCCCCGATCGAGACCGACGTCCTCACCACGGCCGCCGACACCTGCCGGCTGATCGAGCGGATCGGCTCGCCGCACGTCCGCCTCCACCTCGACGTCAAGGCGATGGCGGCCGAGGGGGAACCGATCCCCGACATCATCCGGGCCAGCGCCAGCCAGCTGGAGCACTTCCACGCCAACGACGTCAACCTCCAGGGTCCGGGCTTCGGGGCGGTCGATTTCACGCCGATCTTCGCCGCCCTTCAGGAGGTGCAGTACGCCGGCTGGGTGAGCGTCGAGGTCTTCGACTATGCTCCCGGGGCCGAGCGGCTCGCCCGGGAGAGCATCGCCTACATGCGCCGGGTCGAGGAGTCGCTCGGCTGACACGCCGCCGCCGGGAGCCACCATGGCCGATCTGCCCCACTTCGATTCGCCGCGCGAGCCCGCCGGGCCGACCTCCGGCCCCTGGCACCAGGGGATGACCCGCTACCACTGGTTCGTGCTCGTGGTCGCGGCCCTCGGCTGGCTGTTCGACTGCCTCGACCAGCAGCTCTTCAACCTCGCCCGCAAGCCGGCGATGCAGACGCTCCTCGCCTCGGCGTCCCTCGATCCGGCGGCGATGAGCGACGTGGAGCGCAAGGCGTTCAACGGCCGGGTCGATTTCTACGGCGGGCTCTCCACCTGCATCTTCATGCTCGGCTGGGCGACCGGCGGCCTGATCTTCGGCGTCATCGGCGACCGCTTCGGCCGCGCCAAGACGATGATGATCACGATCGTCATCTACTCGCTCTGCACGGGGCTGTCGGCACTGTCGCAAGGCTTCTGGGACTTCGCCTTCTACCGGTTCATCACCGGGCTCGGCGTGGGGGGTGAGTTCGCCGTCGGCGTGGCGCTCGTGGCCGAGGTGATGCCCGATCGGGCCCGGCCGTATGCGCTCGGCCTGCTCCAGGCGCTCTCCGCGGTGGGCAACTTCGCGGCGGCCCTGATCGGCATCGGGCTCGGGCAGGCGCAATACCACCTCGGGACCACGATCTACGGCTGGGAGCCGTGGCGCTGGAAGTTCGTCATCGGCGCCCTGCCGGCCCTGCTCGCCCTCGTCATCCGGGCCGGCCTCAAGGAGCCGGAAACCTGGCAGCAGATGAAGGCCCGGGCCGACAAGACGGGGGAGAAGATCGGCGGCTACGGCGCCCTGTTCGCCGACCCGCGTTGGCGGAAAAACGCCATCGTCGGCATGCTCCTCGCCTGCGCCGGCGTCATCGGCCTGTGGGGCATCGGCTTCTTCTCGATCGACCTGCAGCGCAGCGTGCTGGAGAAGTCGTTCAAGGCCCAGGGGCTGACCGGCAAGGAGCTGGCGGGCCGGCTCACGATCTGGTCGGGCGTGGCGCTGATGATGCTCCAGGTCGGGGCCTTCGCCGGGATGATGCTCGCCGCCCGGATCTGCCAGTGGCTCGGACGGCGGCCGTTCTTCGCCCTCGCCTTCACGGCCGCCCTCGCCTCGACCCTGATGGTGTTCCGGTTTCTCGACGACATCGGCGACATCTGGTGGATGCTGCCGCTGATGGGCTTCTGCCAGTTCTCCCTGTTCGCCGGCTACGCGATCTATTTTCCGGAACTGTTCCCCACGCGGCTGCGCAGCACCGGCACGAGCTTCTGCTACAACGTCGGCCGGTTCGTCGCCGCCAGCGGGCCGTTCCTGCTCGGCCAGCTCTCCAGTTCGGTGTTCGCCGGCTCGCCGGAGCCGATGCGGCCGGCGGGGATGCTCATGTGCCTGGTGTTCCTCCTCGGCCTGGCCGTTCTCCCCTTCGCCCCCGAGACGAAGGGGCGGCCGCTGCCGACCGACTGACCCGGGCCGCGGCCGGGCCCCGCCCCGGCAGGCAGGCCATCGCCCCCACGGCGCGCAGGCAACGTGCATCCGCCCGCGTCAGCCCCTAGAATACTTCGGCTCGGGCGACGACGCGTCGCCGGAGAGCGATCGGCACCACGTTCGGAGGGAACCAGCGGATGCGTTGGGAAGGCAGGCGGCAGAGCGAGCACGTCGAGGACCGGCGGAGCGTCGGCCAGCAGGTGGTGGTTGGGGGCGGACTGCTCACGCTCCTGTTCATGATCGTGCTGATGTTCCTCGGGGTGGACCCGATGAAGGCGATGCAGGTGGCGCCCGAAGCCGCCGGCCCGGTCGGCCGCCAGGAGCAGGCCGGCAAGCCGATCGACGACGAGATCGGCAAGTTCATCAAGACGATCGCCGCCGACAACGAGGACGTCTGGGGCAAGATCTTTCCGCGAATCTTCAAGCGCCGGTTCAGCCCGCCGAAGCTCGTCATGTTCACGGGCAAGGTCCGCAGTGGCTGCGGCCTCGCCGACGCCGGGGCCGGGCCGTTCTACTGCCCGCTCGATCGCACGGTCTACATCGACCCGGTGTTCTACGAGGAGCTGAAGCGCCGCTTCGAGGCGCCGGGCGACTTCGCCCAGGCCTACGTGATCGCCCACGAGGTCGGTCACCACGTGCAGAATCTGCTCGGCATCAGCAACCAGGTGCAGTCGATGCGGCCGCGGCTTTCGGAGGTCGACTACAACAAGCTCTCGGTCCGCATGGAACTCCAGGCCGATTTCCTCGCCGGCGTCTGGGCCCATCACATGGCCCGCTACGCCCAGAACATCGACGAGGCCGACATTCGCGAGGCCGTCAACGCGGCGGCCCAGATCGGCGACGACAAGATTCAGAAGCGGATGCAGGGCTACGTCGTGCGCGAGTCGTTCACGCACGGATCGAGCGAGCAGCGGGTCCGCTGGTTCCTCTACGGCCTCAAGACCGGCGATCCGACGCTGATGGATCGGGCGTTCGAAGTTGACAACCCCTGAGGACGGGACCTCCCCGGCCGCCATGCGCGTCCTGCTGACCGGCGCGACTGGCTACGTGGGGGGCTGCCTGCTGGCGGACCTGGAGCGGCGCGGCATCGCGGTCCGCTGCCTGGCCCGCCGGCCCGGCAAGTTGGCCGGCCGCACCGGGCCGCTGACGGAGGTGATGGCGGGCGACGCCACCGATCCCGCCGACCTCGCCCGGGCTTGCGCCGGCGTGGACGTCGCCTACTGGCTCGTCCATTCGATGGAGAGCGGCGTCGATTTCGAGCGGGCCGACCGGCTGGCGGCCGAGCGGTTCGCCGCGGCGGCCCGGGACGCCGGCGTGCGCCGCATCGTCTACCTCGGCGGCCTCGGTGCCGACGACGACCGGCTCTCGGCCCACCTCCGCAGCCGGCACGAGGTGGGGGCGATCCTCCGCGCCGCCGGACTCGACGTGGTCGAGTTCCGGGCCTCGATCATCGTCGGTGCGGGGAGTTTTTCCTTCGACCTCGTCCGCACGCTCGTCGAGCGGCTGCCGGTGATGATCTGCCCCGCCTGGCTTGCCACGCCCACGCAGCCGATCGCGATCGGCGACGTGGTCGCCTACCTCGCCGCCGCCCTCGACCTGCCCCCCGGGGGGGCGCGGATTTTCGAGATCGGCGGTCCGGACAAGGTCTCCTACGGCGCTATCATGCGGGAGTACGCCCGTCAGCGCGGCCTCGTGCGGCTGATGATCCCGGTGCCCGTGCTCACGCCGCGACTCTCCAGCCTGTGGCTGAAACTGGTGACGCCCCGGTATTCGAAGGTGGGACGCAAGTTGATCGACGGCCTGAAGAACCCGACGGTGGTGACCAACGACTCCGCCCTGCGCGAGTTCGCCATCCGGCCGCGCAACCTGGCCACGGCGGTCCGCGACGCGATGCAGTCGGAGGACCGCGAGTTCGCCGGCCTGCGCTGGGCCGATGTCGCCGACGCCGAGGACCTGCCGCAGCGGTACGGCGGCACGCCGCAGGGCACGCGGCTCGTCGATCACCGCCACGCCGTCGTCGCCGTCGCGCCGGAGCGGGCGTTCGCGGCGATCGAGCGGATCGGCGGCCGCAACGGCTGGTACGCCTGCAACTGGCTGTGGTCGCTCCGCGGCTGGATGGACCGGGCGATCGGTGGACCGGGGATGAGCCGCGGCCGGCGCGATCCGGACCGCCTCCGGGTGGGCGAGCCGCTCGACTGCTGGCGGGTCGAGGCCTGCGAGCCACCGCGGCGGCTGCGGCTGGCGGCGGAGATGAAGCTGCCGGGCCGGGGCTGGCTGGAGTTCGAGGTCGTGCCGCGGGACGGCGACGTCACGATCCACCAGACGGCGGTCTTCGATCCGCGCGGCCTCGGCGGCCTGGCCTACTGGTACGCGATCTGGCCGCTCCACGAGCTCATTTTCCGGCGGATGCTCGCCGGCATCGTGCGCCGGGCCGTCCGCGGGTGAGCGATCTTCAGAGCGTGTCGGCGGGGCGTTGAGGGCAGGTCGCGCCGGCCGCCTCGTCCTCGATCTGGATCGTCCAGTGCGCGACGTGCAGCCGGTCGCGGATCACGGCGCCAGCCGCGGCCAGGACCCGGGGATGCTCGACGGCATCGGCCACGACGAGGTGCACGGTGAGCGCGTGCTCCGCCGTGCTCGCGGCCCAGACGTGCAGGTCGTGGACGTCGGTCACGCCGGGAATCTCTGCCAGGGCCGCGCTGGCCGCCTGTGGATCGAAACCACGCGGCACCGCGTCGAGCGCCAGGTCGAGGCTCTCGCGAAACAGCCCCCACGTGCCGGCCACGATCACGGCGCCGATCGCCAGGCTCACGACCGGGTCGATCCAGCGCAGCCCGGTGAGCCAGATCGCGATCCCGGCGACCACGACGCCGGCCGACACGGCGGCGTCGGCGGCCATGTGGAGAAACGCTCCGCGGACGTTGGCGTCGCGCTGGCCGCGGAGAAACAGCAGGGCCGTGAGCGTATTGACGACGACGCCGATCGCGGCGACGACGATCATGGTCGGCGCCGCCACCGGCTCCGGGCCGCGGAGCCGGTGCAGCGACTCCCAGAGGATCGCGCCGCAGGCGGTGAGCAGGAGCACGGCGTTGGTGAGGGCGGCGTAGATCGTCGCCCGGCGCAGGCCCCAGGTGTAGCGTGGCGAGGGAGGCCGACGGGCCAGCCAGGCGGCGCCCCAGGCGAGGAGCAGGCCGAGCACGTCGCCGGCGTTGTGGCCGGCGTCGGCGAGCAGGGCGAGCGACCCGGACTGGATGCCGGCCGCCGCCTCGACGGCGACAAACAGCAGGTTCAGCCCCACGCCCCAGGCCATCGCCCGGTCGAGTTCGCCGGCCGCGAGGCCGTGGCCGTGCATGTGGCCGTGCTCATGGCCGTGGCCCGCGTGATGGTGGTGGCCATGGTGGCCGGCTGCGTGCGCCATCTCGTCGTCGTGCCTCAGGCCCCGGTCGGCCGCCTCGGAACGATTCCAGTATAAATTCATGCAGTTTCCGGCGTCGTCCCCGAGATTCCCGCATGTCGCTGTTCTCCGCGGCAATCCTCCTGTTTTTCGTGATGGACCCGATCGGGAACATCCCCCTGTTTCTGGCGGCGATCCATCCCGTTGCCGCCGAACGCCGGCTGCGGGTCGTGGGGCGGGAACTGCTGATCGCCTACGCCCTGCTCGTGGCGTTCTTGTTCGCCGGCCGGCCGCTGCTGGCGACACTCGCCATCTCCGAACCGGCGGTGACGATCGCCGGGGGAATCGTGCTGTTCCTGATCGCCATCCGGATGGTGTTTCCGACGACGGCGGGCACGCTGGAAGAGCGGATCGAGGGGGAGCCGTTCGTCGTGCCCTTGGCCGTGCCCTACGTCGCCGGTCCGTCGGCGCTGGCCACGGTCCTGCTGCTCACCAGCCGCGAGCCCGGCCGGCATCTGGAATGGCTGGTGGCGGTGTCGGTCGCTTGGGCGGCATCGGCCGTGATCCTGCTCCTCGGAGCGAAGCTCAGTCATTTTCTCGGGGCCCGGGGGATACTCGCGATCGAGCGGCTCATCGGCATGTTGCTGGTGGCCTCGGCGGTGCAGATGTTTCTCGATGGCATGAAGAACGTGGGAAAGGGGTGACGCATGCAGCCGATGCGGGTGGCGGCGATCGGACGGACGGGCCGCGGCGACTGGGGCCATTCCCTCGACCGGATCTGGGCGGGCCTGGAGGCCGCCAGGCTTGTGGCAGTCGCTGACGACGGGCCGGATGGTCCCCGCGATGCGCTGGCCCGCAACGAGCTGCCGGCGGATGCCGGGTATGCCGACTGGCGCCGGATGATCACCGACGTGAAGCCCGACGTGGTGGCGATCTGTCAGCGCTGGATCGACGCCCATGCCGAGATGGCGATCGCGGCCGCGGAGGCGGGCGTGAAGGGGATCTTCATGGAGAAGCCGTTCGTGCCGACGCGGGCCGCGGCCGACGCGGTGATCGCCGCCTGCCGGAAGTCGGGCACGAAGCTCGGCCTCGCGTTCGCCAACCGGCATGCGCCGGCCTATGCGATCGTGCGCGACCTGATCGAGGACGGCCGGATCGGGAAGGTGCTCGAGTTTCGTGGCCGTGGCAAGGAGGATGCCCGCGGCGGGGGCGAGGATCTGTGGGTGACGGGCTGTCACATCCTCGACATGATGGCCGATCTCGGCGGGGCGCCGCTGTGGTGTTCGGCGTTCGTGACCGAGAAGGGCCGGCCGATCGGGCGGGCCGACGCGGTGCCGGGTCCGGAGGGGATCGGGCCGATCGCCGGCGACGCGATCGCGGCGACGTTCGGGCTCGGTAACGGCCCGGTCGGCTCTTTTGCCAGCGTCCGCGAGGCCGGCCTGAAGCAGCCGAATTTCGGCCTCACGATCGTGGGCACGAAGGGGGCGATCCACATCCGGCCCGACCATGTGCCGTATGCGTATC
>JBIKKQ010000066.1:0-17210 GCA_044360305.1 Pirellulales bacterium | reverse complement strand
CGACGGTCGGCTGCCGCTGGCCGTAGCGGTCCACGCGGCCCTCGCGCTGCTCGTGACGGGTGGGATTCCAGGCGAGGTCGTAGTGGACGACGGCGTCGAACGACTCCTGAAGATTGATCCCCTCGGAGAGGCAGTCGGTGGCCACGAGCAGCCGCTTGTCGAACGCGGCGAGTTTCTCGACCCGCTCCTCGCGCTCGGCCGGCGGCAGCGAGCCCGTCACGCAGTCGATCTCCAGGCCCTTGACGGCGAGCCGCTCCCGGAGGCTGGCCGCCACGTATTCGGCCGTGGCGATGTAGCGGCAGAAGACGATCGGGGCCCGCTTGCGCTTGAGCATGTCTTTGAGGAGCTTGACGAGGGCCGCGAGCTTGGCGTCGGCATCGCCCTCGAGCTCGGCGGCCCGCTTGGCGAGGGCCTGGAGCCGGCGGCGGTCGGTCGGCGCGGGCGACTCGTCGATCTCGGCGCCCGCGGAGGCGTCGTCGGCCTCGTCGGCGTTCTCCGTGTCGGCATCGGTCGCGGCCGCGCGGCCGAGCTCGTCGGCCTCCTGTTCCGTGGTGGCGCCGACGCCACGGGCCCGGTTGCCGAGCGTGGCCGCGGCGGCCGCGGGGCTCGACGACAGGCTCCGGAGCAGGGCGATCGCGCTCCACCAGCGCACCCGCTGCCGCCGTTTGTCTTCGCCCTTCACGGCCACGAGCTCCCGCGCGAAGTCGAGGCAGTCGTCGAACAGGGCCTTGTAGGGGGCGGAGAGCGAGTAGGTGAGGTCCTTGTGCACCTCGCGGTTCGGGAACGGGGTTTGGGCGTCGAGGTAGGCCTCGATGTCGGCCCGGCGACGCTGGATGAAATGCCCGGCGAGCCGGCGGCGGTCGGACTCGTGGGCCGGGCCGGAGAGATCTTCGGGGAGGTCGGCGAGTGCCGGATCGAGCAGGGCCACGAGCGAGCGGAAGGCGGCTTCGTTGCCGCTGTGGGGCGTGGCGGTGACGAGCACCATGTGGCGGTCGGGAGCCTTGGCCAGATCGGCGAGGAGCTCGTGACGCTGGTGGCGGGAGCCGCGGGCTTCCGCATCGCGGGTGCAGGTGTGGGCCTCGTCCACGATCACGAGTTCCGGGCAGGTGCGGAGGAAGTCGGCCCGGTAGCGGTTCGACTTGATGAAGTCGATCGAGATCACGAGGTGGTCGTGAACCTCGAAGATCGACTGGTCGGCGGCACACTCCCGCTCGAGCCTCGCCACCGTGCTCGCGAGCACGAGCTTGGCGTCGATGTGAAACTTCGCCGAGAGTTCCCGCTGCCACTGCTCGGCCAGATGCGGCGGGCAGAGCACGGCCAGCCGGCGGGCCTCGCCGCGGGCCAGGAGCTCGGCGGCGATCAGGCAGGCCTCGACCGTTTTGCCCACGCCCACGTCGTCGGCGATCAGCACGCGGGCCCTGGGCTGCTTGAGCGCGACCAAAAGCGGCACGAGCTGGTAGGGCCGCGGCGTGACGGCGATCGACCCGAACGAGCGAAACGGGCCGGCGCTGTTGCGGACGCCGAGCCGCACGGCGTCGCGCAACAGGCCGCAGGAGCGGTGGTCGCCGGTGTGGGCCGGATCGGGGGGCGCGAAGACGGCGGGCTCGATCGGTTCGAGATCGGGCACGATGCCGGTGACTTCCTCCGCCACGCCCGCCAGCGGCCGCAGCATGACAAGGTCGTCCTGCGACTCGGGGAGCACGACCCACTCCCGGCCGCGGGCCTTCACGAGCGTGCCAATGGCGAAACGGCTCATGGGGTGCGCCTGCCGAAGAGGCCGGGGTGGGCGGCGACGATGGCGTCCCAGTCGGCCTGGGCCGGGAACCGCACGACCGTCCAGCCGCAGTCGTTGACGCAGGCCGTCTGCGTGCGATCGCGGGCCTGGCGGGTCGGGAAGTCGTGCATCGGGCCATCCACGTAGACGATCGCCATGTCGTCAGCGTAGACGAAATCGGGCCGGGTGCCGCAGCCGGCGAGCGCCGCCGGCACCTGCTGGGCGGCGGTCGGGAGCTTGAGGTTGTGGGCCTCGAGGAACCTCAGCCACTCCCGCTCCAGGCCGCTCTCGCAGCGGGCCACAAGGCTCGCGAGATGCGCGGCCCGCGGGGTGGCCGCCGGCGACGAGGCGACACCCGCCCGCGATAGCTCGAGGAGAAAGTCGCGGACCAGATGGCGATCCAGCCGCTGGTGGTCAGGCTGGTTGGCGTAGGTCATCAGGCAGTCGTAGCAGGCCGTCGAACAATCTTCGCTCGCCCGCGGGGCCCGCTTGCGGTCGGCGCCGGTGTCGGGATCGAAGTGGCAGATTTCGAGGGCCTGCCGGGCGACGCGGCGCAGGGCATCGGCATCCGCCTGCAACTGCTGGAGCACGCCGGCTCCGCCCTCGCTCGATTCGAAGAACAGGATCTGGCGGCGCAGGTCGCGGCCCGGCATCGGCTCCGCGGCCAGCTCCTGATCCTCCAGTTGAAACTCCACCTGGATCGCCGCCTTGAGCGCCGCCTGGAGCGAGGCCATGAAGTCGAGCGGCACGTCGCCCACGGGCTCGATCAAGAGCGTGTTGCGGGTGTCGGTGACAAAGGGGATCACGCGGCTGACCTGCGGCCCTTCGACGGCGGGGTCGGCGTCGCCGGGGCGGTTTTCGGGATCCCCCATCCATTCGCCCGTCTGCTCGTTGATGTGGAAGCCGAGGCGGTTTTCCAGCTTCTGGCGGAACCAGCCGAAGTTGATCCGCCAGAGCTCGGCGTTGCGGCCGAAGGTGAGGCGGGCGAGCGGTTGGCCTGCGGCCGAGACCTCGCTGGTGGTGAACGAGGGCACGCCGCCGGCCCGCTGAAACCGAAACGCCGTGCGGACGTCGAACCCCTGCTTCTGCCGCTCGTCTTCGTCGCAGCTGATCCGCTCGCGGCGGCGGGTGAGGACGTTCGTCAGCCGGAGGAGCCGATCCTCGGCCTTGGGAAGCTCCGTGTGGCAGAGCTCGCAGCGGTCGTCGTCGGCCATGCCATCGACCGGATGCAGGTAGCCGCAGGCCCGGCACTGCTTGGCCTTGTGGAGCACGAGCCGCTGCTCGGAATCGCTCGGGGGCAGGAGCACCTTCGTGACCTGATATCGCTGCCCTTCGTGATACACGAGCGACTTCGGGCCGAACTCGCTGATCGCGAGGAACCGGGGGCGGTTGAGATACTCCTGGTCACGGCTGCCGACGCGACCGGGGATGAAGGCCGAGAGCGGCAGCCGCGGAAAGTTGTAGCCCGGCAAAAAGCCCTCGCTGGCGAAGTAGCGATAGGAGTAGAAGTCGGACTGCCGGCTGCCGGAGGTGTCTTGATTGAGGAGCAGGTCGCGCTGGTTTTCGGCCTCCTGGCGGAACCGCCTGGCCTCCTGCTTGTGCCGCGGCGACAGGGAGTTGTCGTTCTCCCGCTTGTGCTCGCGCTCCCGCTGGGCCATTGCGGCCCGGTAGAGCTGCCGCCAGCGGTCGCAGCAGCGGTCGAACCGCTCGGGCAACTGGGCGAGCACCTCGTCGAGCCACTGCGGCGTATACCAGGCCGAGACATCGAGCTTCGCGGCGATCGACTCGAGCAGCTGCTCCGCCCGCCGCCGGGTGCGGGCCAGTGCGGGCCGGTCGTCGAGGTGGGCCTGCACCTCGGCGGCGAGCGGCATCCCCGGTTGCTCCTCGAGCACGAGCAGATCGCGCAGGCTGTCGCGGAGGTTGAGCCCCGCCTCGGAGAGCCAGATGGCGTGGACATGGGAGCGGACGAGCTCCTCGTTGGCGACGTCCACCCGCGGCGGCGCGACGGCGCCGGCCACCATCTTCTCCTGCCGCTGGAAGAAATACTGGTCGTGCGAGCTGCCGGCCGTGCAGTAGGTGATCACGATCGCCGGCTGGCCGCTGCGGCCGGCGCGGCCGGAACGCTGCGCGTAGTTGGCGGGCGTGGGGGGCACGTTCCGCAGGTTCACGGCGTTCAAGTCGGCGATGTCCACGCCCAGCTCCATCGTCGGCGAGCAGAACATCACGGGCAGCCGGCCGGCGCGAAACTCCGTTTCCCGCTCTTCGCGCTTGTCGGCCGGCACCTGGGCCGTGTGCTCGTGGCCCTTCATGCCGGCCACGTCGCTGGCGGCCGTCTTGTAGAAGTCGACGAAGAATTTGTTGGGCCGCAGCCCCGCTGCCGGCGTTCGCGGGACGCGGAGCGGGCAGCGAAATGCCTTCGTGCCATCGGCCGGAAGCCAGCGGAGCGTGGCGGCGTTGAGCTGGTATGCCGGGTCGTCCGCCTTCCCGGACTGGACGAGGTTGGTCTGCGTCAGCACCCGGCAGATGTCGCGGATGACGCCCTGCACCTCGTCGAGCGGCACGCCGGCGGCGAGGTTGCCGGGGCGGCGCAGGTAACGGCCGAGCGTGCCGCGGGCGCTCAGGAACACGTTGGTGGAGCGGGTGTCGTCGCCCTTGGCGCGGGGCTGCGCGTGCCGGGCCGTGACGAGCTCTTCGTCGGCGTCGATCTTCCAGCCGTCCACGAGCCACTGGCTGCTCTCGCGCTTGGTGGCTTCCTGCCACTGCTCCGTGAGGCAGTCGGCCTGGATGGCCAGCTCGCGGCGGAGGTAGTTGAGGAGCGTCTTGCAGACCTCGTGGCGGGCCGCGCCCGATGCGGCCACGAGGCAGCGGTGGCTGCCCTGCCAATCGGCCCCGTTCATGCAGATGTCGGCGAGCGACTCGTATTCGACCGTCAGCAGGCCGCACTGTTCGAGGTTTGGCATCGAGAGCCGCCAGCCCCGCTTCATGTCGAGGAACAGCCGGTAGGTGAGCACGTCGCGCATCGCCCGCTCGGTGCTCTTCTTGGCGTTGTACTGCGGGTTGGGCTGCACGGCGTAGAGCTTGCACGCGTTGCCGTCGGCGTCTTTGGGCAGGCCGGCTTCGAAGGCCTCGAACACCCGCTGCGGGAGGTCGCGGTATTCGAGCCCCTCGGCCCCCGCCTTCGCCGCCGCGGCATACAGGCTGCCCCGCACCAGTGCGATCTGCACGAAGTCGTTGAAGTGGCCTGCCTGGAGCGAGGCGTCTTGGCGGTTGTCGGTGAACGAGAGGAGCTTTTGCGCCTCGGGGTCGAGCCGGCTCTCCTTCCGCAGGTAGGTGACGGCCGTGGTGGCGATCAGCGTGGTGGCGCTGGAACGGCCGCCGAAACCCACCTCGCCCAGCACGGGGCGGTCGGTGCCACGGCGGTTGGCATACGAGACGCCGCAGGCGAGGCAGAAATGAAACGGATTGGCGATGAAATGGCACGCCTGGCCGTGCGGATCGGTCTGCCCCGACACGGCCACGTGTTCGGGATGAGGAAGCTGCTCCACCCGGCTGCGCTTGAGCACTTCCACATCCTTGCGGAGCTCCTTCCAGTCTTCCGGGACGCGGTTGAGGATCGCGTCGGTCGTGTGGTCGCCCGGCGGCCAGGCCCGCTCGGGATCGGAGCTGAAATAGAGATAGCCGGGCGTGATCTCGCCCGTCTTGGCGAGGTCGCCGAGGTCGCGGGGCTCGAACACAGGATCGCCGCCGCGGGCGGGCACGACCCGCGCGACCGAGTAATACTCCTGGCCGCACTCGCGGCAGAACGCCAGCGGGAAGAGCAGGGCCTGGTCGTTGTGCGGATGGGTGCGGACGGCGTCGGCCGTGATGAAGCGGCTGCCTTCGGGCTCGAGCGTGGCGTAGAGCGTGTCGCCGCGGCTGAGGAACTGATGGAGGCGGAACGCGAACGCCGGCCGGCCCTCGGGCGAGCGGGCCTGGGAGTAGCCGGCCATGAGCTGCTCCCGGATCAGCTCCTTGCAGGTCTTACGATCGACGCCGGTGGCGTCGGCCAGCAGCGTTCCGGCGGCGTCGATCGTCTTGGGAACGGCGCGGACGAGGCGGTCTTCGGTGTCGGCCTTGCGGACGCCGAACGTCGATTCGATCCAGCTCGACAGCGGGTCGGCCAGGAAGGCGTCGTAGGCCGCGGGGGGCGGTGACGCGGCCTGCACCCGCGCGGCGAGTTTCCCGAGGAACGCCTCGTCGGCCGGGTCGCCGACCGGCGTCGCCCGGCGCAGGGTCTCGCCGATCACCGACTCGGGACGGACGTCGGCCCCGAAGAGATCGGTGGCCACGCGGGCGATCTCGCGCCGCTGCTCGGCGAGCGTGCCGGGGCCCGCGATCGTGGCGGAGGTGCCGATGTATTGGAGGTGTGGCGACTCGAGCTGCTCACGCAGGCGCCGGCAGAGCATGGCGACGTCGGCTCCCTGCCGGCCGCGGTAGGTGTGGAGCTCGTCGAGAACGAGAAACTTCAGCCCCTTCGCCGCCTCGACCAGCCGCTTCTCGCCGACCCGCGTGAGGATCAGCTCGAGCATGACGTAGTTCGTGAGGATGACGTCGGGCGGGTTGGCGCGAAGCTCGTCGCGCTCCTCGCGGTTCTCCTGGCCGGTGTAGCGCCGCACACGGACCGGCGGCCGGTCCTTCGTGAACGTGGCCCGCTCCAGGAACTTCGCCAGCTCGCCAAGCTGGCTGTTGGCCAGGGCGTTCATCGGATAGACGACGATCGCCTGCACGCCCCGGCCCGACCCGTTGCGGAGGACGTGGTCCACGATCGGCAGAATGTAGGACAGGCTCTTGCCCGAGCCCGTGCCGGTGGTGAGGACGTAGTTGGCGCCGCTGCGGGCCGTGCGCACGGCTTGATCCTGGTGCAGGTGGAGCCGCATCGGGTGGCCGGGGAAGGGGGCGTGTTCCTGCTTGCCGGCCCGAAACACCTCGGAGCAGGTGCGGTGCAGCACGCCCTCCGCGACGAGGTCGTCGATCATGCCGCCCGGCTCGAACGCCGGGTTGAGCTGGATCAGCGGCGACGGCCAGAGCAGTTCGCTGGCCAGCGATTTGTCCACCTCGGCCTTGAGCCGCGGGTCGGAAATCTCAACGAAACTGCGAATGAACGAGTCGTAGTTCCCGACCAGCCGCTCCCGCATCTCGAAAACGTCCATGCCTGTGCTTCCGCGCCTCGTTCAAACCGGTCGGACAACCTATCCGCGACCCGGGACAACGTTGGTCCGGGCAGGGTTGGAACCCCGTCCGAAGGGTGGGCAGTATACGCGGAGTCTCGCTGCGCCCGCACGACGCCCGGTACACTCGGCTCGCCATTTCTTCATCTCGTTCATCCTGGACCGCCCCATGCCGAGCCGCCAACTCCTCGCCGAGGCATTCGGCACGTTCTGCCTCGTGTTCGCCGGCACCGGGGCAGCGGTCGTCAACGAGGTGACCCGCGGCGGCGTCACCCACGTCGGCGTCGCGCTGACGTTCGGCCTGGTCGTGATGACGATGGTCTACGCCCTCGGCAACGTTTCCGGCTGCCACATCAACCCGGCCGTCACGCTCGGGCTGTGGGCCGCCGGCCGGTGCGAGCGGGCCAGGGTGCTGCCCTACATCGCCAGCCAGTGTGCCGGAGCCCTGCTGGCGAGCGGCACGCTGCGGCTGCTGTTTCCCGAGAGCAACACGCTCGGGGCGACCCTCCCCGCCGGGAGCGACCTGCAGTCGCTCGGCCTGGAATTCGTGCTGACGCTGATCCTGATGTTCACCGTGCTCGCGGTGTCCGCTCCCGGCGCCGCCGGCACCATCCCCGCCGGGATCGTCGTCGGCGGAGTCATCGGCTTCGAGGCCCTGTTCGCCGGACCGATCAGCGGGGCGTCGATGAACCCCGCCCGGTCGCTCGCTCCGGCGGTCGTGTCGCAGCAGCTCGGCGCCCTGTGGATATACGTCATCGCCCCGATCGCCGGGGCGCTGGCGAGCGTGCCCCTGTATCATTGGATCCACGGTCCGGCGGAAGATCGGTCGGACGGCGGACGGGAGAACGGAGGAACGCGGGCATGAAGCGGGTGTTGTTCGTGTGCGTCGAGAACTCGAACCGCAGCCAGATGGCCGAGGCCTTCGCCCGGATCCACGGCGCAGGTGTCGTGGAGGCGGCCAGCGCCGGCTCGCGGCCGTCGGGCCGGATCAACCCCAAGGCGGTCGCCGCCATGCAGGAGCTCGGATACGATCTCTCGACGCACGCGTCCAAGGGCCTGCAGGCCTTCGACGGCACCGCGGTGGACGTGGCCGTCACGATGGGCTGCGGCGACGAATGCCCGCTCGTGATCGCCGCGCGGCGCGAGGACTGGCAGATCCCCGACCCGCGCGACATGTCCCCCGAGGAGTTTCGCGGCGTGCGCGACCTGATCGAACGAAAGGTCGTGGCGTTGCTCGCGTCCCTCGCCGGCCCCGAAGGAGGCTGAACCATGACGGTCAAGGAGTTTTGCGCGGTCCTGGCCGCCCATCCGGGCGTGAAGATGCACTGGATGCTCCCGGACCGGTCGTTCGTGCCCGACCACTACCACATCACGGAAGTGGGCCGGGTCCACAAGGACTTCATCGACTGCGGCGGCACGATCCGGTCCGCCACCTCCTGCCTGCTCCAGATCTGGGTGGCGGACGACACGCACCATCGGCTGGAAACGATCAAACTCGCGACGATCATGGCAATCGCCGCCCCGCTGCTCCAGGGGGACGACCTCCCGGTCGAGGTCGAGTACGAGGAGGGGAAAGTCTCGCAGTATCCAGTCGGCGGCGTGGAGGTCACGCCCGCCGGTTTGCTGTTTCACCTCGGCACCCGTCACACCGCCTGCCTCGCGCCGGAGAAGTGCGGCGTCGGGGGCACGGGCTGCTGCTGACGCCACGACCGGCGGGCGTCCGCAGGTCCGTCCGCAGGGCCGCCGACCGATTCCCGGCCATGCCCCGGCCGCGGTCAGGTGATCCGGTGGTGGAACCGGTAGAAGATCGACTCGTCGATGTCGTCGATCGAGCCGCGGCCCTTGCCGAGCAGCCGCAGCGTGTCCTCGATCTCCTGCCGGAAAATCTCCAGGCAGCGGGCCACGCCCGCCGGCCCGCCGGCACCGAGCGAGAAGGCGATTGCCGTCCCCAGGAGGACGGCCTTCGCGCCGCACGCCCGGGCGACCACCACGTCGGCACCGGTGCGGATGCCGCCGTCGAGGTACACCTCCATGCGGGAGCCCGCCGCGCGCAGCTGGGGCACGATCTCCTGGAGCATGTGGAGGGTCGCCGGTGTGCCGTCGACCTGCCGGCCGCCGTGGTTCGAGACCACGATCGCCGCGGCCCCTTCCTGTTCGGCCCGCCGCGCGTCGTCGATGTTGTGCACGCCCTTGATGATGATCGGCCGATCGCCCCAGGCCGCGCGGATCCAGCCCAGATCCTGCCAGGTCACCGCCGACTGGGCGAGCTGCTTGCCGATCGGCATGTAGCCCATCGGCGTGCCCGGGACGAGCTCGATGTTGGGGAAGTCCATCAGCTGGCCGTCGGCGAGGAACCCCAGCATCCAGCCGAAGTGCTTCCAGGTGCGCAGTTGCAGGGCCTGGCGCATCCGCTCCCGGTAGAGCCCGCGGAAGAACCGGCCCACCATGCCGGACCGGCTCTGGTTGGCCGCGCTGATTTCGCCGATCAGCTGCGCGGACCGGTTCCGCTTGTCGCCGAGCCGGTTGCCGGCGACGGCCGTGTCGATGGTCAGGATCAGCGCCTCGTAGCCGGCGGCGCGGGCGCGGGCGATGCCCCGTTCGGCCACCTCGCGGCCCCCGACGAGGTACAGCTGGAACCAGCAGGGGCCGGGGGCGACCTCCTTGACCCGTTCCATCCGCGTGCCCGTCAGCGTGGAGAGCGCGAACATCACGCCGGCCCTGCTGGCCGCCTCGGCGGCCACGGCCTCACCCTCGGGCCAGCCGGTCCGCAGGCTGCCGACCGGAGCCACGATCACCGGCATGCTCGTCCTCGTTCCGAGCAGGGTGGTCGTCATGTCCACGGCATCGAAGCGGACGGCCCCGCTGGGGTTGAGATTGACCTCGCGAAACGCCGCTCGGTTCCGCTGCGACGAGGTCTCCTCGCCCGCCCCGCCGCGGTAATACTCGACCGCGTCCGGCGGCATCCGCTCGCGGCAGAGCTGCATCAGATCGGCGATCGCCGGCGCGGCCGCCGCCCGCCGGCTCCAGTGGCGGGCCGACCACCGGTGCGCCCCGAGGAGCAACCGTTGAAAGGGCATCTTCCGGGTGGCGAGCCGCGGGTCGGTGTACAGGCCGGGGGTCCGGCCGGCGGAGGGCGTGCCGTGCGTCGGGGTCATGTCGCTGCCGTGGGTCGCAGGGAGGTGAAGCCTTCGAGTCTACTTCGCCCGCCGGCCGGTGAAACGGCACGCCGCCGGCCGCGGGGCGGGGTGATGTTTGCCCGCCGGCGGGAACCCGCATTGCGTAGCCCGGCCATGCACCCGGGGGGCCCACCGCGGGCTGTCGCTGCGGTCGGGGGTGAGGCTATGATGAAAAGGATCGATTCGCTGGCCGACCCCGGACAACGCGAAGCGGAGGTTCACGGAATGTTCGAATTTCACGCCTCCCGCCCCGGTGGCCGGGCCCTGCTCTGCGGCCAGGGGGAGACCCGCCGGGACTTCCTCCACGCCGGGGCGCTGGCCGCCGTCGGCCTGTCGCTGCCGCAGTACGCCCGGGCTGCGGCCGAGGGGAAGGTGCGGCCCGGCCACGAGAAGCGGTCGTGCATCATGATCTTCAATCTCGGGGGGCCGTCGAACATCGACCTCTGGGACATGAAGCCCGACGCCCCCGTCGAGGTCCGCGGCCCGTTCAAGCCGATCCGCACCAAGAGCGACGCCTTCGAGGTCTCGGAACTGCTCCCCCGGCACGCCGCGATCGCCGACAAGTTCTCGCTCGTCCGCAGCTGCCACCACGACGGGGCCGCGGTCCACGACGCCGGCTGGCAGATGATGCAGACCGGCCGGCGGTTCACCGGCGGCATCCAGTCGCCGCACGCCGGGAGCGTGGCCTCATACCTGATGGGGCGGCGAACCGACCTGCCGCCGTTCGTCGTCCTGCCCGAACTCATGGGCCGCGGGGGCGGCAACCTGCCCAACGGCCAGGCCGGCGGTTTTCTCGGCAAGGCCCATGACCCGTTCGCCCTGATGGCCGATCCCTCGCAGCCCAACTTCCGCGTTCCCGACCTGCTGCCCCCCGACCAGATCTCGGTGGCCCGGCTGGAGCGTCGGCGGACGATGCGCGAGATCGTCGAGGGGGCCGCGAAGCAGTTCGAGGCGAGCGAGGACGCCCGGCTGCTCGACGAAAACTTCCACGCCGCCTACCGGCTGATGACGAGCGACCAGGCCCGCGAGGCCTTCGACCTTTCCAAGGAGCCGTCGGCCGTCCGCGAGCGGTACGGCATGAACCGCTTCGGGCAGTGCTGCCTGCTCGCCCGCCGGCTCGTCGAGAACGGCGTCCGGTTCGTGACGATCAACACGTTCCTCACGGTGTTCGACGAGATCACCTGGGACATCCACGGCTCCAAGCCGTTCACCTCGATCGAGGGCATGAAAAACATCGTCTGCCCGATGTACGACCAGGCCTACTCGGCGCTCATCGAGGACCTGCACGACCGCGGCCTGCTCGGCGACACGCTGGTGGCGGGGCTGTCGGAGTTCGGCCGGACGCCGAAGGTCAATCCCGCCGGCGGCCGCGACCACTGGCCGCAGTGCTTCACCTGTTCGTTCGCGGGCGGGGGCGTGAAGGGGGGGCGTGTCGTCGGCGCGAGCGACTCGATCGGCGGCTATCCGGCCGAGCGGCCCGTGAAGCCGGGCGACATCGTGGCCACGATCTTCCATTCGCTCGGCCTCGACCACGAGGGGCACCTCCCCGGGCCGTCAGGCCGGCCGTTCGCCCTCACCGACTTCGGCACCGACCCGATCAAGGAGCTCTTCGCATGACGCGCGGATGGCCCCTGTTCGCCCTGCTGCTCGCGTGCGGCATCGCGGCGCGGGCCGACGAGCCGAGCTTCGAGCTCGACGTGATCCCGATCCTGTCGAAGGCGGGCTGCAACGGCGGTGGCTGCCACGGAGCCCTCGCCGGCAAGGCGGGCTTTCGGCTGTCGCTGTTCGGCTACGACCCGGTCAGCGACCACCTGGCGATCACCCGCGACGCCCGCGGCCGGCGGATCGACCCGGTCGAGCCGGGCGCGAGCCTGCTGCTCACCAAGCCGACGATGGCGCTGGCGCACAAGGGGGGCAAGCGGCTGGAAGTCGGCGGTGACGACTACCGCCGACTCGCCGCCTGGATCGAGGCCGGCTGCCCGGGTCCGAAGCAGGGGGAGAAGCGGCTCACGGGCATCGAACTCGCGCCGGCCGAGCATGTGGCGGCCAAGGGGACGACCTACCGGCTGCAGGTCAGGGCCAAGTACGACGATGGCTCTTCCCGGGACGTCACCCACTGGGCCCGGTTCACGTCGGCCGACGAGACCGTCGCCACGGTCGATCCCGCCGGCACGGTGAACGTGATCGGCCACGGTGCGGGGGGGGTGACGGCTTGGTTCTCATCGCAGGTCGCCGTGGGCCGGGTCATCGCGCCGTTTCCGCACGCGGTCGGCAGGGACGCGCTGGCAGCCGCCCCGCGGGCCAACTTCATCGATGACCTGAACCTCGCCCAACTGGAAAAGCTCCACCTCGCCCCGTCGCCTCCCGCCGACGCGGCGACGTTCCTGCGCCGCGCGTTCCTCGACACGATCGGCCGGCTGCCGACTCCCGAGGAGATCCGTGAGTACCTCGCCGACGGGGCGCCGGTCAAGAAGGAGCGGCTCGTCGATCTGCTCCTCGCCCGGCCCGAGTTCGTCGATTACTGGGCCTACAAGTGGGCCGACGTGCTGCTCGTGACCGGCATCAAGCTCAAGCCGGTGGCCGTCGATGCCTACGCGAAGTGGATCCGCGACCGCGTCGCCGACAACACGCCGTGGGACAAGTTGGTGCGCGAGATCGTCACCGCCCGCGGATCGAACGTGGAGAACGGGGCGACGAACTTCTACGGCGTGCACCAGGATCCGGAGACGGTGGCCGAGAACGTCAGCCAGGCGTTCCTCGGCCTGTCGATCAACTGCGCGAAGTGCCACAACCACCCGCTCGAAAAATGGACCAACGACCAGTACTACGCGTTCGCGAACCTGTTCTCGCGGGTCCGGGCCAAGGGCTGGGGGGGCGTGCCCAACGACGGCGACGGCCTGCGGACGCTGTTCGTGGAGAGCCGCGGCGACCTCCTGCAGCCGAAGACCGGCCAGCCTCAGCCCCCCGCGCCGCTCGACGCGCCGCCGCTGTCCCTCGACGATCCCGGCGACCGGCGCGAGACGCTCGCCCGTTGGCTGGTCGCCCCGGAGAACCCGTACTTCACCCGGGCGATCGTCAACCGGGTGTGGGCCAACTTCTTCGGACTGGGGCTCGTCGAGCCGGTGGACGATCTGCGGGCGACCAATCCCGCCAGCGACGAGCCGCTGCTCGCCGCGCTCTGCGAGTTCACCGTGGCCCAGGGCTACGACCTGCGCCGACTGATGCGGCTGATCCTGCTCTCCGAGACCTATGCCCGGTCGAGCGTGCCCCTGCCGGAGAACCGCGACGACCGGCGGTGGTTCGCCCGCGCCTACCCGAAGCGGCTCATGGCCGAGGTGCTCGCCGACGCGATCGGTGACGTGACGGGCGTCCGCGACCGGTACACGGAGCGGCAGAACGCCGACGGATCGCTCTCCAAGCTGTCGGGCTACGGTGAGCAGACCCGGGCCCTGGAACTCCGTGACTCGACGGTGAAGAACTACTTCCTCAAGGCCTTCGGCCGCAACGCCCGCGAGATCACCTGCGAGTGCGAGCGGTCGAGCCAGCCGAGCCTCGTGCAGGTGCTGCACCTCTCCAATGGCAGCACGCTCAATGACAAGCTCGCCGACAAGGCGGGCTGGATCACGCAGACGCTCGCCACCGAGCCGACCCCGGCGCAGATCGTGCGCGAGGCCTGGCTGCGGACGCTGTCGCGGCCGCCGAGCGACGACGAACGGGCGAAGTTCGAGGCCCTGCTGACGAAGGCCGGGCCCGAGGACCGCCGCGCCGTGGTGGAAGACATGTACTGGTCGCTGCTCACGAGCCGCGAGTTTCTCTTCAGGCACTGACGGGAGTCGCGGGATGAACAGCCCTGCCCGGAATCTGGTCCTGGCGCTGGCGGCGATCGTGGCGGTCTGGCCGCTCGTCGGCCGGGCGGCGCCGGGCTACGACCACGACATCGCGCCGATCCTGCGAACCTACTGCTCCGGATGCCACAACGACCGCGACGCCGAGGCGGGGTTCTCCGTCGAGCGTTACGCCACGCTGCGCAAGGGGGGGGACGACGCGGGCGATCCGATCGTGCCGGGCGACGCGAAGGCGTCGGCCCTGATCCGCCGGATCGTCAGCACCGGCGCCGACCAGATGCCCCCCGCCGACGAACCGCAGGTGCCGGCCGCCGACCGGGCGGTGCTGGAGGCGTGGATCGCCGCCGGGGCCGCCGGGCCCGCCACCGACGTCTCGATCCTCGAAAAGCTGGTCGTGCCGGCGCTGCCCGCCTCGCGGGCGCCGCGGCCCGTGACCGCGCTCGCCGTGTCGCCCGACGGCGGCCGGCTCGCCGTGGCCCGCGGCCGGACCGTCGAGATCCTGCCGGTGCGCGATGGCCGGGCGGGGGACAAACCGCAGCTGTCGATCGGCGACCTGGCCGGGCCGGTCGCCGCCGTGCACTTCAGTCCCGACGGCCGACAGATCGTCGTGGCCGGCGGCGTGACGGGGCTGCGCGGCGTGGCCGAGATCCGCGACGCGGCCACGGGGGCGGTCGTGCGATCGTTCGGCGGCCATCGCGATATCGTCTACGACGCGGAACTGTCGCCCGACGGTGGCACGCTCGCCACGGCCGGCTACGACCGCTCGGTCAAACTCTGGAAGGTGGCCGACGGCTCGCTGCTGCGATCGATCGACGTGCACACCGCGGCGGTGTTCGACGTCGCCTGGCACCCCGGGGGAAAGCTCCTCGGCTCTGCGAGCGCCGATGAGACGGTGAAGTTGTGGCGGGCCGGCGACGGCCTCCGGCTCGATACGCTCAACCAGCCCGAAGCGGAGGTCGCCGCGGTCGCGTTCACGCCCGACGGCCGGCACGTCGTCGCCGCAGGCCGTGACAAGCGGATTTACGCCTGGAAGATCGTCGCGCCGGGCGAGCCGGGGATGAATCCCGTGGTCCAGTCGCGGTTCGCCCACGAGACGCCGATCGTCGCGCTCGCGGTCTCGGCCGACGGCACCCGGCTCCTGTCCGCGGCCGAGGACCGGACGGTCAAGGCGTGGACCCTGCCGGACCTCGAGCCCCTCGCCCAACTGCCCCGGGCCGCCGACGTCGTGGCGGCGATCGCTCCGGTCGGCGACGGATTTCTGCTCGGGCGGATGGATGGTGGGCTCGATCAGGTCGCCGTGCCGCGTGGCACGCCCGCGACGACGTCGATCGCGCCGCAGCCTCGGCCCGGAGAACGGGGGCCGGCGGTGACCGGGCAGGCCCGCGAGTTCACCGAGGCCGAGCCCAACGAGACCGCCGATGGGGCCCAGACCGTGACGGTGCCGGCGGCGGTTCGCGGCGTCATCGGTCGGCCGGGAGACTCGGACTGCGTCCGGTTCTCGGCGCGGGCGGGCGTGCCGCTGGTGGTCGAGGTCGTCGCCGCGCAGGGGAAGCCGGCATCGCGGCTCGATTCGCGGGTCGAGATTCTTCACGCCGACGGGCGGCCGGTCGAACAGGCGGTGTTGCAGGCCGTGCGGGACTCGTGGTTCACGTTCCGCGGCAAGACCTCGGATCAGACGGGCGACTTCCGGCTCCACAACCAGGACCAGATGGAGCTCGACCAGTACCTGTATGCCAACGGGGAGGTGACGCGGCTCTGGCTCTATCCGCGCGGCCCCGACTCCGGCTTGGAGGTCTACCCCGGGGCGGGCAAGCGGCACACGTTCTTCCACACCACGGCCATCGCTCACGCCCTCGGTGAACCGGCGTGGATCGTCGAGCCGCTGCCGCCGGGAACCCGACCGACGCCGAACGGGCTGCCGGTCTTTCGGTTGTTTTATGAGAACGACGACGAGCCGACCCGCCGCCTCGGCACCGACTCGCAGGTGTTGTTCGTGCCGCCGGCGGACGGCGAGTACGTGGCCCGGGTCGGCGACACCCGCGGGTTCGGCGGCGAGAAGGAATTTCTTTACACGCTGCGGATCCGCCCGCCGCAGCCGTCGTTCGAGGTGACGGTTCGCGGCCGTGATCCGCAGGTCAGCCCGGGGAGCGGCCGGGAGCTGGTGTTCGCGGCGACCCGGACCGAGGGTTTCACCGGGCCGATTCGCATCGAGGTCGAGGGTCTGCCGGCCGGCTTCACCTTTCACGGCCCGATCGAGATCGAGGCCGGACAACGCGAGGCCTATGGCGTGCTCCGCGCGGCGGCCGACGCCGTGGCGCCCGACGAGACCGCCGACAAGGGCGTCAGGGTGCGGGCCGTGGCCACGGTGGACGGCCGCGAGGTCGTGCGCGACCTCGGCACGCTCGGTGACATTCGGGTCGCCGGCGCGGCCAAGGTGACGGTCGAGATCCTCCCCGCCGCCGACCGTTCCACCGTCAGGGAAGTGCCCGGCGAGCCGCTCGAATTCACGATCCGTCCGCGGCAGACGATTTCGGCCCGCGTGAAGATCGTCCGGCACGATCTGCCAGGGCCGGTCGCGCTCGGCAAGGAGGGGGCGGGCCGCAACCTGCCGCACGGAGTGTTCGTGGACAATCTCGGTCTCAACGGGCTGCTGATCACGGACCGCGAGACCGAGCGCGAGTTCTTCATCACCGCGGCGCCCAAGGCGGCCCCCGGCCGCCGGCTGTTTCACCTCGCCACAGACGCTGACGGCGGCCAGGCGTCGGTGCCGGTGTGGCTCAACGTGCTGCCGGCCCCGTGACCTTCCCATTCGGCCTCGGCGCCGTCGGTCCGGCCATACTCGGCCGGACGTCGCGTGTGCGTTCCGCCGTCCCCCCGACCAGCCACTTGGGGAGGCGTATGATTCGCTGACGGGCCCTGGGCGCCCTGACGGTGGTCCGGGCCGTGATCGCCGGTGTCACCATGACGCGCGCTGACGAACAGGAGCCATTCGTTCCCGTGGGACGGATCGGCGTCGGCCGGGTGGAGGCCGTGGGGGAAACGCACGGCCTGCGGCTCTGCTTTCCGATCAGGCAGCCCGACGGAAGCATCGAGCGGTTGCTCGGCAGCGGCCCCGACCTCGCCGCGGCGACCGCAGCGGCAGTCGCGCCGCTGGCGACGATCCCGTTCGTCATCGAGAGCATGACGCTGACCGCGGGACGCGGTCATG
>JBIKKQ010000220.1:0-4952 GCA_044360305.1 Pirellulales bacterium | reverse complement strand
CGCGCGAGCGGCTGCGGGCCAGCCTCGCTTCCGCCGACGTGCACCTTGCGAGCCTTGATTCACGCTGGCAGGGAATGATGGTTCCCAGCAAACTCCAGGGGCTGTTCGCAGTCGGCCGGCCCGTCATTTTCGTCGGCGGCCGGAACAACGAGATTGCAGCCTGGATAGAAGAGTCGGGCGGCGGATGGGTGGTGGCCGAGGGAGACGTTCCCGGACTCCTCGAGGCCATCACCGAAGCCCGCGACCCCCGTCAACGCGGGGTGCGTGCTGCGGCAGCCCTCGCATACGCCCGTCAACACTTTGACCCGCAGCGCAACGCCGAACGGGTGGCCACCCTGTTTGCCGCTGCCGGCCGCCCCAACGCCCCATGAGGATTCGTGGCTGTCATGGTAGACTTCGCCCCCGTTGAGGGGCCCTGCACGCGATGAACATTCGTCAGTCCGACCTGATCTACGTCACCGGCCACACCGGCATGGTGGGCAGTGCCATCCTGCGGCATCTTCGTGGCTCCGGGTATGAACGGGTGCTCGTCGCCTCCAGTCGTGAACTCGATCTCCGCGACAGCAGCCAGACGCACGAATTCATGCGTGTTCACCGGCCCGACGTGGTCGTGCACGCAGCCGCCCGTGTTGGTGGCATCAAGGCCAACATGGATGCACCGGCGGATTTCCTCCGGGACAACGTGCTCCTCAACACCAACGTCATCCATGCGGCAGCGCTCACCGGCGTGCGGCGACTGTGCTTCCTCGGTAGTTCCTGCATCTATCCGCGGGAGTGCCCCCAGCCGATGCAGGAGTCTTCACTGCTCACGGGGCCTCTCGAACCGACGAACGAGGGCTACGCGCTGGCGAAAATCGCCGGGCTTCGTTACGCCACGTATTGCCACAGGCAGTACGGGCTCGACGCCTTCAGCGTCATGCCCTGCAACCTATACGGGACGAACGACCATTTCGATCCTGAGAAGTCCCATGTGATCACGGCTCAGATTCGGCGGTTTCACGAGGCAGTCGCGGCCAACGCGGCCGCGGTGCAGGTGTGGGGAACCGGATCCGCCCGCCGTGAATTTCTCCACGTCGACGATGCTGCGCGGGCCGTCGTATTCCTGCTGGAATCCTATGCAGGTAACGATTTCGTCAACATCGGCTCCGGTACGGACGTCTCGATCCGTGAGCTCGTGGATCTCGTCTGCCGCATCGTCGGATACTCGGGTCGCGTGGAGTGGGATGCCACGAAACCCGACGGCATGCCGAGAAAATGTCTCGACGTTTCGCGGATCACGGCGATGGGTTTCGCCCCGCGCATCGGCCTCGAAGAAGGCATCCGACGCACATACGCCGAATACCTGCACCTGAAAGAACGAGGACTTGCATGATTCCCTTGATGAAGACGGCCTTCTCGAACGAGCATGAAACGAAGGCGGCCTTGGCAGAGTTCATTCTGCGCAGCGGTCGCCTCAGCATGGACCAGGAGTGCCTGCGATTCGAGCGCGGGTTTGCACGATTTCAAGGTTCGGAAGACGCCGTGCTCTTCAACAGCGGCGGCAGTGCCAACCTTGCGATGCTGCAGGCGCTCAAAAATCTCGGTCGCCTGCGAGACGGAGCCCGGGTGGGCTTCTCGGCCCTGACATGGTCCACGAATACGATGCCGATCATGCAGTTGGGTATGCAGGCTGTGCCAATCGACTGCTCGCCGAACACCCTGAACACGATGAGCGACAACCTGCGCGAGGCGATTGCCGAAGGCCGGCTGGACGCGATGTTCATCACCAATGCACTCGGATTCTGCGGCGATCTGGCCGCCATCCGGGAGTTGTGTGACGAGCAAGGAATCATCCTCATCGAGGACAATTGCGAGGCTCTCGGAACTGAACTCGACGCGGGCAAGACCGGCACGTTTGGGTCGATGGCCAGCTTCTCCTTTTTCGTGGCGCATCACATGTCCACGATCGAGGGCGGAATGGTCTGCACCGACGATCTCGAACTCGGCGAGATGCTGCGGATCGTGCGGGCCAATGGCTGGGACCGCAATCTGACCGCGGAACAGCAACGCCGGTGGCGGAAACGATACGGGATCACGAGCGAGTTCGACGCGAAGTACACGTTCTACGATCTTGGATACAACCTCCGGCCTACCGAGATCACGGGATTCATCGGCAACTATCAGCTGCAGTTTCTGCCCGCAACCATCGCACGCCGTGCAGAAATCTATGACCGGCTCGCTGCGGCCTCCCGGCTGAACGAAGACCTTGTCCCGTTGGACCGCAGCCACATACGCCTGCTCTCGAGCTTCGCATTTCCGGTCGTCTGCCGCTCGCCCGCACTCCGCGATCGGTACGTCGCGCAGTTTTCCGGAGCAGGCATCGAGATCCGGCCGATGATTGCCGGCAATATCCAGCGCCAGCCGTTCTTCGCAAAGTATTGCAGTGCGACGCGGAATCTGACCGGCGCAGAGACCCTGCACACCTGCGGTTTTTATGGCGGGCTCTATCCGGAACTCGTCGAAACTGACATCGAGACGATCATCAGTTGCGTGCACCGGTATTGAAAGCCAGCAACCGCACGTAGCCCATGGCAACTCCAGCACCCGGAACGATCGCGTCGCGGCTCCGCGCCCAGGTCCAGCACTCCGTACCCCTGACACGCCTGTGGCGCGTGATGCGTGGATCCATTCAGGGCGCCTTGATCCGGCGCGACCACCGGCAGCACCTGCGGCGATACCAGAAGGCCGGGGGCCTCGCTTCCGACCTCGAGGAACGCCGGGTATGGATGCAGGTTCACCGCAGGTTGCGGGATCGCGGAATCGATCTGGCGACGCGGCGGCAGCCTCTGCACATCCTCTATGCGACGAAGCCCAGTGGCTGGGAGCCGCACAACATCCCGCCCGCGATCAGCTCGGTGGCCGATCTTTCGCTGTACTATCTGTACGAAAGAATTCCGGGCGCGAGGGAGATGGGGGAATGGGCGCTCAGGCAGCACTGCGATGCCGACCTGCTTGCCTTCGTGAGCGATCTTCACCGACGTCGCCCGATCGACGTGATGCTGTCATACCTTTGCGGAACGCAACTCTCCGCCGCCGTCGTCGAACGCATCAACTCCATGGGTATCGCGACGGCGTTGTTCCACCTCGATGACCGCCTGCATTTCGACGCCACGGCCCACAACGGCTTTGCAAGCGGCCCGGCTGCGGTCGCTGCGGCATACGATGTCTGCCTGACGGCATCCGACGACTCGATCGTCAAGTATGCGGTCCGGGGCGGCCGTGCTGTCCTCTGGCCCGAGGGCGGAAATCCCGACATTTTCCGGCCGCTCGAAACGCCGCGCATTCATGACGTCGCCTTCGTCGGCGCGCGGTACGGCCATCGCAGTCTTCTCATCGATTACCTTAGGCGGCACGGTGTACACGTCGCCTGTTTCGGAGCGGGATGGGAGCAGGGCGGCGTTTCGGACACGCGCATGGTCGAGATTTTCTCTCAGAGCCGGATCGTGCTTGGGTTCGGGTACATCGGCTACAGCGATGAGCAGCATTTCAAGGGCCGCGACTTCGAGGTGCCGATGTGCGGCTGTGTATACCTGACGTCGTCGAATCGATACGTCGAGCAGGTCTACGACGTCGGCCGCGAGATCCTCGTTTACCGGGATCCGGCAGACTGCCTGCGAATCATCCGCGAATTGCTCGCGGATCCGACGCGGTGCGACACGATTCGGACTGCCGCCCGAAGACGCGCACTCGCCAGTCATACGTGGCGTCATCGGATCGAGTATCTCCTTGCCGGTCTTGCCGGACATCCGCGGCCTTTGATTGAGCCGCCTATCACCTGCGGCCTGCCGCTCGCGGGAAGCACGGATTTCTGTCCGCCGGCGCCACTCCGGCAGTAGGAGAACCGCCGAAAAGGGGCGGAGAACAGCCATGACCACGAGCAGCAGCCAATCTGACGCCGGAACCCAGCACCTTCGAGAGGTTCTTTACGGCGCCTACAGATCCAGCTTCAAGGCCGTCGCCATGGCGGCACCCGAGCCTCTTACCAAGGCACAGACTGCGGCATTGGATAGGTTTTGCAGGCCTCTCCTTGCAGGCATTCCGCAAACGGCTGCTATCCTCGATCTTGGCTGCGGCGATGGCACACTTCTAGCCTATCTGAAGACGATCGGATTCACGCAAGCGCAGGGGGTGGATTACTCTGCCGAGCAGGTCGCAGCAGCGTGCGCGCGCGGCGTAATCGCCCGGCAGGGCGATCTCTTTGAAGCCCTGGCCTCCGCGCAGAAGACCTACGATGTCATCTTCGCATTCGACGTGATCGAACACATGACGAAGGGCGAGCTCGCCAGACTGGGCAAGCAGTTGCGACTGGCCATTCGGCCGGGCGGACTGCTGGTGCTCCAGACGCCCAACGGAGACGGGGTCGGCAGCGGGCATGTCGTCTACGGGGATCTCACCCACGAGACGATCTTCAACGACTCGTCGCTTGCACAGTATTTGCGTGCATTTGGGTTCACGGACGTCCGCTTTTATGAAACCGGCCCGGTGCCACACAGCCTTTTCGGAATGACTCGTTGGATGGCATGGAAGGCCATCCGCGCGATCGCCCAAGGACTGTCGCTCGTGCAGACCGGCCGCTGTCCGCGCATTCTCACGGCCGTGCTGATCGCCAGCTGTCGCGCGCCCTGACCGTCCCTGTCCGTTGTCTAACAACTTGCCTCACTCGTTGGACGGCCATATGCCTCAGCTTCCTTTTTTTGCTGCCTCATGTGGCTCCCGGCTTCAGCAATACCGTGCTTCATCGATCGTGGGCCCTTCGCACGCAACCATATGACTTTTTGGTCGCGGGAGCTGCCGATTACACGACGACATTGGGAGCGTTCTTGCGGGGCAAACAGCATAGCGGTGTCCCCACAGGTACGGATGCACCACTTATTTCACTTGTTTCGTCCGGTGTAGCTCTGAACAATATTTGC
>JBIKKQ010000065.1:0-17295 GCA_044360305.1 Pirellulales bacterium | reverse complement strand
GCGAGGCCGCAGGTGAAGTGCACCGCGGGAAACCGCTTCCGCGCGAGATCAATCCCTTCGGCCGACGGGTCGATTCCATGGCACATGTAGGCATCGGTGAGCGAGGCGATGTTCGCCCCGGTGCCGCAGCCCACGTCCACGATCCGCCGGCCAGTACCGGGCCGGGCGATCTCGGCGAGCAATCGGCGGACGATGCTCCGCCGTCCCCGAAACCACCAGTGGCGCTCCTCGATCTCGGCATGCAGCTGAAATTGGTCGGATTGCATGGTGACTACCGGGGAGCGCCAGCCGGTTTGGCCGGCTGTTCGAGTGCCGCAAGAATAGCCTTTCGCGTCGCGAGTGACACGGCCGAATCAGGCACGATCGCGAGGCTCTTGTCCACGGCCTCGAGCGCCCGGTCAAGCACGCCCGCCTGCCAAAGTTCCAGGGCGAGCGTCTGCCAGCCGCGTGGATTACGGGGGGATTTCGTCACGACGTCCGCCCACATCACGAGCCGCGACTGATAGGCGTGGCAGCGGGCCCAGGTCGTGGCTGTGAGCGCCGTCGCCACGAGCACGGTCAGGCTGAGTGCAGCGGCGCGGCGGGCGCCCGCCGGAACGTGCCGCTGGAGCAGACCATGGCCGACGGCACACACGCCCACGCAGATCACCGCCAGCGGCAGATACATCCGGTGCTCCACCATCAGGTCGTTCACAGGCAGAAAACTCGACGTTGGCGCCAGCAGGGCGAAAAAGATCAGGATGCCGAGGGCCAGGCCACGGGCATGCCACGCGCCCCAGGCCGCGAGAGCCACCGCCAGCAGGACCGCCCCGATGCCCGGCGCGAGCAGCGCCGAACTTTGGATCGGGATCCGATACCAGTCGAGGCAGAGCCTGGCCGGAAAGAAGGCCCGCGCGAGATACTCTCCGATCACGAGCGGCTGGTTGGCCGCGTAGAGCAACGGACCTGCGAGCGGCTGCTTGAAGTCGGTGAACCGGTCGCGTTGCAGCATGACGAGCGCGACGGCGACCAGTGGCGTAGCGAAGAGGGCCGCATAGTACGTGGGGCGAAAAAAGGTCGCACGCACCTTTATGCTAGCGAGCCAGTCGATGAGCAGCACGACGAACGGCGCAGCTGCCACATGCTCCTTGCAGAGCATGCCCGCCGCGCTTGCCGCGACGGAGCCGGCCAGCCAGACTCCGGGCCGCAGCCCGTCAGCCGCCCGCAGAAAGCATGCCACCGTGCCAAGGATCGCCAGCGCCGCGAGCGACTCGATCCGCTGGTAGATGTAATCGACCGCCTGCGTGCAGAGCGGATGCACAAGCCAGAGCGTCGCGGCGGCGAAGGCGATGCCCCCGGCAGCCGCACCCGCGCCGAGCCGCCGCAGAACCTCGCGGCCGACCCACCACACGAGCCAGCCATTCACCAGATGGATCGCGAGGTTCACGGCATGGTAGCCCCGCGGATCGAGGCCGTGCAGGGCGTAGTTCACCGCGAACGTGTAGTAGGGTAGCGGCCGGTGCGGCATGGCCGTGCCCTCCATCATCGGCACCCACGGCGGCCAGAGAACGCGAATCGCCGGGTTCTCGGCAATTTCGGAGATGTCGTCGCCGACAAACGCTCCCCGCCAGGCAGGCGCGTGGGACACGATCGTGACGGCCGCCACCGCAAGAGCCGCCGCGACCATCCCGCTGCGGCTCACGTCGCCGCCGCGGCGATTCGGGCGGTCCGCGCCTTCCGCCGGGCGATCTCAGCGAGCCGATCGGCCTCGGCCTGCTCGATCTCCTCGCCGCTGCGGACGAGCCGGGCCGAATTGAAGATCACGATCAGGCCGCTCACGATGTGCAGAAACGCCGCCCACACGGGCGTCACGTAGCCCGCCCCGGCGAGCGACATGAACACGAGGATAAAGAGCCCACCGATGATCATGTTCTGCCGGATCACGGAGATCGTCCGCCGCGAGAGTTCAATCAGGAAGGGCACGCGGTTGAGGTTCGAGTTCATGAGCGCGATCGAGGCCGAGTGGATGGCCACGTCGCTGCCGGCCGCGCCCATGGCGATCGAGATATCACCGGCGGCGAGGGCCGGGGCGTCGTTCACGCCGTCGCCGATCACGGCCACGCGGTGCCCCTTGGCCTTGAGTTCGTCCACCATCTCGAGTTTTTCATGCGGCAAGACCTCCGCCTTGAACTCGCTGAAGTGCATCTGCTCGGCCACCCGCTTGGCCACGCTCCTGCGATCACCCGTGAGGATCACGAGCCGCTTGAGGCCGAGGTCGCGGAGCCGATCCACCGCCTCGGCCGCCTCGGGGCGGGCGTTGTCTTCGAGGCCGATCCAGCCGGCGAGTTCGCCGTCGCGAACGACGTAGAGCACGCTCAGGCCGTCGGCCTCGCTCGACGCCTGGATCTCGTTGATTGCGGCGACACCCGCGGCCGAGAGTCCGTTCCCCTTGTCCGCGAGCCACGTGCCCCGCCCCACGAGCACTTTCCTCCCGTCGATCTCGGACCGCACGCCCTTGCCCGCGACCTCCTCAAACTCGGTCGGCCGCGTGAGTTTGAGCTTCGCCTTGCGAGCCATCTCCGTCACGGCCCGGGCCACGGGATGGCGGCTGTCCTGCTCGGCGCAGGCGGCGAGCCGCAGGAGATCGCCCGGCTCGACGCCTTCCTGCGGCGCGAGCCGCGTCACCTGCAAGATGCCGGTCGTGAGCGTGCCCGTCTTATCGAAGACGATCGCCGTGAGGTTCCGGGCGGCCTCGAGCGTGACCACGCTCTTGATGAGCACGCCCAGCCGGGCGGCCGCCGAAAGCCCGGCCACCATCGCCGTGGGCGTGGCGAGGATCAGCGCGCTCGGGCACGCGATCACGAGCATCGCGATCGCCCGGTCGAAGGCCGTGTCGGGGTCGCTCCGCAACGCGAAGAAGAGCACCACGCCCACGAGCATGAGCACGGTCGGCGTATACCAGGCGGCATATTGATCAACGAGCCGCATGATCGGCGTTTTTGTTTTTTCAGCCTGCAGGATCAGATCCTTGACGCGGCCGAGGAGCGTGTCGGCGCCGGCCTTCGTCACCTCCACGTCGATCACGCCCGTCAAGTTGATCGTGCCGCCAAACACCTCGTCGCCGGCGATCTTGTCCACCGGCAGCGATTCGCCGGTGATGCTCGCCTGGTTGATCGTGCTTGTGCCCGTCACCACGCGGCCGTCGGCCGGGATATTGTCGCCGGGCCGCACGCGGACGAGATCGCCGGGCCGAAGCACCTTCGCCTCCACCATCTCCTCGCCGCCCCCCTCGCGGAGCCGGGCGGCCTTCGTGGGGGAGAGTTTGATGAGCGACTCGATGCTCGCTTCGGCGCCGATCGCCGTCCGCTTCTCGATCAGGCCCGACACGATCATGAAGAAGGCGATCGCCGCGCTCTCCTGGTATTTGCCGGTCGCGGCCGCACCGATCACGGCGAGGGCCACGAGCGCGTTCATGCCCGCCTCACCCTTGAGCAGATCTTGAATGGCCGCGTAGACGAGCGGTGCCCCGAGCATGAGCATCGCGAGTGCCGCAGGGATCGCCGGATAGAGTTCCTTCGACCAGAGCAATTGCGCGATCACCGAGCAGAGCAGGAGCGTGCCGCCGACGAGGGTCGCGCCGATCTGCCACTTGAGGAGCGTGCTGCCGCGGGGAGCGGCGGCGGGGGTCTCGGGCATCTCACCCGCGTCATGTCGCGACCCCTGCTCGATAGCGGCAGCCGATGGAAGGGGAGGTGATACCGTGGCCATGGAGTTCATTCCGAAAATGGGCGCGACAACTCGACCGAACACCAACATTCTACTTCCCAAGCGCCGCCTTCGCCTGCCCGCCGGGCTGCTGCGGCGCAGGCGCGATCTTCGCGGCCGCATCGGCCGTTTTCCGCGCCTCGTCTGCAGCCTTTTTTGCCTCTTCGGTCGCCTTTTTCGCCTCCTCGGCGGCTTTCTTTTCCGCTTCGCGGATCGTTTTGACGCGGGCGGCGACCTCCTCGGCCTCCTTGGTTCGATCGGTGGCCTCGAGGACGACGGCCAGCGATTCGAGCGGCGCGACGAGCGCCACCGATTCAGCACCATCGATCTTTTCCCTCACCTCCACGATCGCCCGCAGCGGCTTCTCGGCGGTCTTGTGGCTTTTGCGGGCCATGTGAAACTCGGCCAGCGACGAGAGCGACTCGAGCGTCTTCGGATGGGCCGGCCCGAGCCGCTTGAGCCGCACGTCAAGCGCCGCATTGAAGAGCTCCTCGGCTTCCACATCCTGCCCCTGCGCAGCCCGCACCTTGGCGAGGCCGTCGAACGACGTGGCCGTCGTGGGATGGCCCATGCCGAGCTTGGCCTGACGAACGGCGAGCCCTTCGAGCGCCATGCGGGCGGCGTCGGCGAGCCGGCCTTGGAGCCGGGCCACGTTCGCCGCCCCGCTGAGCGAGTTGGCGATCGGCAGCGAATCGGGCGGCACGAGCCGACCCTGCACGGCGAGCACCTGCTCGTAGAGCCCCGCCGCCCGGGCGAGGGCCTCATCTCGCTCCTTGGCATCGTCTCGCTCCTTGGCAACTGGTTTTTCGCCAGGCGCAAGCTTGGCGGCATCGACCGACTGGGCGAGCGAGATGCCGAGATTGCCCATCGCTTCGGCGGTCCGCGAATCGGCCGGGCCAAGCTGGGCTCGCCGGCCCTTGAACACCCGTTCGTGCAGCGGGAGCGCCGAGGCATGATCGCCGGCCGCATCGAGCATCACCGCCAGGTTGTTGACCGCCATCAGCGTGCCGAGATCGTCCGGCCCCGAAAGCGCTTCGGTGATCTCGAGCGCCTTTTCATAGAGCGGCCGGGCCTCGTCGAACCGCCCCATTTTCGTGAGCACCTGTCCGAGGTTGCCGGCGATCTGCGCCGTCTCCTTGCTCTGCGGGCCAAACACGTCGCGAGTCAGAACGGCGGCCTGTTCGAAGACGGCGAGCGACTCGTCGTAGTTCGCTTCGTCGCTGAGGATCAGCCCCAGCATGTTGAGCGATTCGCTGATCGCATAATGCCGCGGCCCATACACCTTCGGCGCCAGTTCGAGGGCTGCCATGGCCACCTTCTTCGCCGACGCGAAGGCGCCGCGATCCCGGAGCGCGACCGCCTCTGCGTGCAGATCGATCCAGTCCTGCCGCGACGGTGGACGCACGGCGGGTACTCGGGAGGCACGAATGGCGAGGCCGCCGAAGAGGGCCACGGCGGCGAGCATCCCCAGTGCCAGCCAGTTGGTCTTGCGGCCGCCGTCGGCCGAGGATAGTTGGGTCATGCATGCATCCTTAGTGCTTCCGAAAGGTGGTGCTTCCAAACACTAGCGCATCATGCCGCAGACGCCACGCCTTCACCAGCCCCGCTCACCAAAACCACACGCACACTCGATCCTCCAGAAAAGAAACCGGGGCCGCCCGCAGGCGGCCCCGGCTCTGTTCGACCTAGCAGACTGCCGTCGGCAGCCTCACTGGATCAAGTCTCACCCGAGCCACCGCCCGGCTGCAGCTGGCTACGCAGGCGGCCGAGGTAGATCTCGTCCCGCACCTCGTCGTACGCACCGTTGTCGAAACGGTAGGTGCCGCGGGAGGTCTCGGTCGTGCCGTTCGGATCGTTCGGGAACGGTCCGATCCAGCTGTCACCCTTGTTGGCACCGCCGTAGCCGTTGTTGTCGTTCACGCGACGGGCGGATCCGTCGGCGAAGAGAACGTTGGCATAGCCGCCGCCGAAGAGCTGACCGAAGGAGGTCTTGATCTTCTTGGCCTTGCAGTTCGGAACGATGTCGTTGATCTCGTGGACCTGCTCGCAGGAGGCACCGCCGTAGACGCCGGCATCAGCCGCCGCCACGACACGGGTCGCCGTCGGGCCGTCCGTGAACGACTCAACCGAGAAGTCGCCGACCTTCACGATCCGCTTGCGACCGGTCGGGTCGATGAAGCGGTTGATGGTGTCGGCGCTGTTGGTGGTCGCACCCGAGTTGATCTGCGAGTCCGCACCGTCGCCCGCACGAGCAGCACCCATGAGGGCGATCTTGTCGGCCGTCGTCACGAGCATCGGATCACCCAGCACGGCCGACGAGAGCGGGCCCTCACCGTCGAGCGGGCTCTTGCTGCCGTCGCGGCTGTCCGCATTGACGGTGAAGCGACCAGCGCCGGTCGAAGCCGAGAGGGTGTTGTCACCGCGGCTGAAGTGCCATGTCGTGGCGAAGTTGGAGTTGAAACCATCGTCCCACAACGTCTGCGTGCCGAAGTAGCCCGTGCCACGGATGCTCGCCTTGTCGGTGACCACCGCGTTGTCGCTCGGACGGTTCACGGCGTTCGAGAGCCAGCGGAAGTTGTTGAGCGTGCCCGACTCGACCGAGCCGGCCATGTCACAGAACTTCTCGTTGACCTTCATCCGGGAAACCGGGTCGAGGGACTTCGAGGGATTGCCAAACTTGCCGTTGACGATGTCGGCCACCCAGCCCACCTTCGTGGCGTCGCCGTCACGGTAGTGGTCGTAGGCGGAAGTCGACAGACGGGCCTCCGGATCGAGCGTCGCAAAATCGATGAACCCCTTGCCGAACCCCTGCAGGGTGGCGCTCTGAGCACCAGCCTTGGCAGTCGCCTGCACCGCACCCAGATTGGGCAACAGCAGGCCGAGCAGGATGCCGATGATCGCGATCGTCACCAGCAGCTCGACGAGCGTGAAGCCCTTGCGAGCATTCAGAAAACTCGTGTGAGTCATTCGAGACTTCCTTTTCACTTTGGTTCGCAAGACGGCCGTTGGACAATCCGCCGATCCGCTTGCGTGCGAGAAGACTAGCCGGCGAATGTTTGGCTGCAACCAGCGGGACATGAGATTTTGATGAGCGGTCTTTTCTTCGTACAACCGACGCGTTTTCGCAGCACAATCACAGCGTTTGTGTGGTCCTGAGATTTCGCTTTTGGCCTGCTTCATGCACTCCATCCGTCTCACCCGTGTCGTCTTCACGCTCGCAATACTTTGCTCAGCGACGCTGCTCTTTCTCGTGCAGCCGCTCGTCGGCAAATTCCTGCTTCCCTTGCTCGGGGGGAGCCCCGCCGTCTGGAACACCTGCCTCGTGTTTTTCCAGGCGACGCTGCTCGCCGGCTACCTGTATGTCGACATTGTGACGCGGCGGTTGCCGATCGCGATGCAGATCCCGATCCACGCCGGCGTGCTCGCGGCCGCAGCCTTCTGCCTGCCGCTTGCGACGCAGCCCTCACCGGCCGGTGGATCGCCGACGCTCTGGCTTCTGTACACGCTCGCGGTTTCCGTGGGGCCGCCATTTTTCGCGCTCTGCGCCACGGCGCCGCTCTTGCAACGCTGGTTTTCCGAAACCCATGACCCCGCGGCTCACGACCCGTATTTTCTGTATGCCGCGAGCAACGCCGGCAGCCTGGCGGGGCTTCTCGCCTACCCGCTGCTTTTCGAGCCGCTGCTGTCACGGCGAGGGCAGAGTCTCACGTTCACAGCAGGCTACGCCCTGACGGCAGCGGCGGTGGTGGCCTGCGGCCTGCTCGCGGTGCTGCGGCCGCTTTCCCGCTCGCAACCCGCGCACGGCGGGAGTTTCGCGATCGCACGTCCGATATCCGCCCGCCGGCGGCTGCTCATCGTCGGCCTCGCGGCCGTCCCGTCGAGCCTCGTGCTCGGCGTCACGCAGCACCTCACGAGCGATGTCGCGGCGATACCGCTGCTCTGGGTCGTGCCGCTCGCGGTCTATCTCGCCACGTTCATGCTCGCGTTTTCGGCGTGGCCGCGGCTTTCGTCAGCCGGCTGGGGTGCGGCGCTGCCCGCTGCGATCGCGCCAGCCGTGTGTCTTCTCCTCGCGTCGATCACGCGGCCGTTGCCGCTCGTGATCGCGGCCCACCTCGCGGTGCTTTTCGTGGGCGGCATGATGTGCCACAGGCGGCTCTATGAACTTCGGCCGGCCCCGGCGGAACTCACGCGGTTTTACCTGCTCGTGTCGCTCGGCGGCGTGGCGGGCGGGATCTTCAACGCCCTGCTCGCGCCCACGATCTTCACGAGCGTCGTCGAGTATCCCCTGGCCATCGCCGCCCTCTGCTGGCTGCGGCCGCAGGTGGCAGCCGTTCCCGCTCGGATGGCAGCCAATCCGTCCGCGTTCGAGGAGTCGCGGCCGCGCGAGGCGGGATGGATCGCCGCTGCCGCCGCCTGCGGAGCGGTTCTGATTCTGGCAGCCGACCGTCTGCTCGCGGCAGGCGTGCTCAGCCAAGAGGCGGTCGGCCCGGCGGCGAGCGTGCTCAAGCCGCTGATTCGGACCGTTCCCTTGGGAGCGATCTGTGGCCTGCTGCTCGCCTGGCGGCGGCCGGCGGCGGCGGCAGCCGCCATGTCGGCCGCGCTTGCCGTCCTCCCGCTGACGGGCGCCGGGGGCCAGGTGATTTTTCAGGGCCGGAGTTTTTTTGGCGTGCATCGGGTCGTCCTCACGCCGGCTGGCACGTGGGCGTCGCTGCACCACGGTTCGACGCTGCACGGCGAGCAGGCCCGCCGCATCGGCGACGACGAGGCGCTCGCTGCGTTGTCGGTGCAGCCCACGGCCTACTACACCCGCAGCGGCCCGCTCGGCGACGTGGCCGGCCTGCTCGAAGGGGCGGACCGCCTGCGCTCCGTGGCCGTGATCGGCCTCGGGGCCGGCACGATCGCCGCCTATGCGAAGCCGGGCATGTCGCTGGCCTTCTTCGAGATCGACCCGCTCGTGGTGCGAATCGCTTCCGACAATCGCTTCTTCACGTATCTCGCCGACGTCGCGACCGACCCGGCGATCAGGCTCGCGGGCATTCTTGGCGACGGCCGGCTGCGGCTGGCGGAACAGCCGCCGGCGTCCTCCGACCTGATCGTCATCGACGCCTTTTCATCCGACAGTATCCCGCTGCACCTAGTCACGAAGGAGGCCGTCGCGATGTATGCCTCGCGGCTTCGCCCGGGCGGCCTGATCGCCTTCCACATCTCCAATCACCACTTCAATCTCGGCCCGCCGATCGCCGCGATCGCCCGCGACCTCGGCCTCGTGGCCGCCGTTCGCGAAGACCTCGATGTGTCGCCGCTGGAAGCCGGCTTCGGGAAGCGGCCCTCGACCTGGGCGGTCGTCGGCCAGGCCGCCGACGTCGCGGCACTGCGATCCGCCAAGCCGGCCTGGCGGCCGATCCCCGTTCCCGCCGCCGCCAAGGCCTGGACCGACGACCATGCCAACCTTCTGGGAGCCTTCAATGGCTGGTGATCACCGCTGGCGTGCCGAGCCTGCCCAGCGGCTTCTCGCGACGGTCTGCCTGTCGCTCGTCGCGATCTATCTTTGCGTCTGGCTCATCTACACGCTCGATCTCCCGAACGAACTCGCCTTTGGCATGGTGCCACTGGGACTCGTCGGGCTCAATGCCTGCCGCCGCCGGTTGGCTGCAGACACTCGTGATCCGCTCGTCCGCAGCCTGCTCGTCGGCCAGGCGGCCGTGCTCGTCTGGAATCTCGCCTGGCTTGCGGTCGTGCTCTCCTACTCCGGCCAGGCCCTCCTTCCGTTCCGAACACCACCGCTTCTTCGGTCCCCAACATCCTGTTGATCTCCATCTCCTGACCTCCTGGCCCTCTACTGCAATTAAGGAAGGGCAGGTGTCTCGCCTATCATTGGCACAGAGGGCGCGGAGGCCGCCCAGGGACTGCGGACGTTGCTTGTCGATAACCGGGCATACGACCTGATCGTTCCGCTGACGGGCCTGACACGCTGAGGCCCGTCCCCGGTGAGGCATAGACGGTCCGCGCTCATCGACGGCCTTCCCGCTTCCTGATTAGGCGATCTTGAGAAGATCCGGGACAGGGGCTCCCGTCCCGGGTTTTCGTACCGGTAACGATTTTTTTGGTATCGTTGCTCCCGGTAAAGAAATTTCCGATTCCGTAACCGTTTTTGTGGTTTTTCCGGCAGAGGCAGCGTGGCTTCGGCATCGGCACAACCCGCATCTGGGCCTGCTGGATACGCGGCCGTCGTGCGACTGAAACCTGCGCATCACGGGCCATTGAGCGCTCGTCTCACGAGTTGCAGGTTCGTCCACCCCGCCGGATTCTCCGGATCGAGACGGACGGCCATCTCCAGGTCGTCGATCGCCAGATCGGGCCGCTCCTGCCGCAGGCGAACCATGCCCCGGGCCAGCCAGCCCTTGGCCAGATCGGGCCGCAGCCGGATCGCCTCGTCGAGCACGGCGATCGCGGCATCGATGGCCTCGGTACCCCCGCGGCTGAGCACGATCCCCAGATTGATCCGGGCATCGGCTTCGCCCGGGGCCCGCCTGATCGCCTCCGCAAAGGCCTCTGCGGCTTCGGCATTGCGACCCTCTTCGGCCAGAATTCTGCCGAGATTGAGCCAGTTGCGCTCACGGTCCGGATGGTTCGTCACGGCCTCGCGGGCCAGTGGCGCGGCCTCTTGGTATCGGCCCTCCCGTACGACCGCGGCCACGAGGTTTGTGAACCCACGGTCGTTCGCCGGGCAATCCCGCACGTTCTGCTTCCAGAGCGTCACGGCACTCGCAAAATCTCGATTCCGTTCGATCGTTCTGCCAACCGATGCGGCCACGATCAGCACGGCCAGACAGCCGAGAGCAACCCACACAGCTCGCCGGAAAGCCGGTCTCCGTGTGCAGCCGACGCTGTAGGCCGCCATCGCCACCGCGGTCACAAGCCCGCCGATCAGGCATGCGGACGGTAGATACATCCGGTGTTCGGCGATCGTCTGCGTCTTCACCGGCACGATGCTCGTCGTGGGTGCGAGGAGGATCGCGGCGGCCACGAGCGGAAAAAATGCCCGCGGCTTTCGCCAGAACCCGATGGCGATTCCGGCCACGAGCGCCACCGTGCCGACGATGAATGGCCAGACCTCCCCCGGCCCGGCCGCCAGCCCTTCCCCGTGGTCGAGCACGAGCGTCGCCGGCCAGATGAGCGTGCCGAGATACAGCCAGATCGCCCGGCACTGGGTGAGGGCGTAGGCCGCGACAGACGCCGTCGTGATCCCGGCCGACCCCCCGCGTCCGCCGAGCGCGACGCCGAGCAGGGCGAGCACCACGATATTCGCAGCCAGTCCGGTGTAGAGCACGGGCCGAATCCGCGCGTCCCGCCCAGCCTCCGGAAGCCGATCCCGATACGCCCAGTCGAAAGCTGCCACGAGCGGCAGGATCGCGGCGGTGGTCTCCTTGGCAGTCGCCCCAACCATCGCGAGCACCCCGGCGACGGCAGCTGCCACGAGACTCCCTCGCGACAGGGCCACGATGGCGGCATCGCACGCGGCGAGGATGAAAAACGCCGCCAGCGACTCGGCCCGCTGGATCACGTATGTGTTTACGGCCGTGTGCAATGGATGCACCGCCCAGAGCACGGCGGTGATCCCGGCGAGAAGCCTCGCGTCGGTGCCGCGCCAACCATTCAGCCGCAGAAGCCTGCGGGCCACGTCGAAGACGAGCAGCGTGTTGCAGAGATGGATTGCCAGATTCACGACCCGAAAACCCGGCCGCCAGAGACCGTGCGCGGCGTAGTTGACCGCCAGCGAAAGGTTCAAGAGCGGCCGGCTGTCGTGCGTGCGACCCCCTTCCGCTTTCGTGAACAGGACGTCGCCCAGCGGCAAAAGCCTGCGAATCGAAGAGTTCTCGACGATCGACACCTCGTCATCGAAGACAAAGGCGCCATCGAGCGCATTCGCGTAGGCGATGCCGAGCAGCGTCGCCACGATGGCTACCACCAAGGCTCCCCACACCCAGTGAGGAGCCCGCAGGCTGCGTCGAAGGCCCGCAAACCGGCTCACTCGTTCTTGAAGTCCTTCATGACTGCATCCACCTGTTCGTCGACGTCACGAGAGGGCTTGCCATCCTTCTGGCTGCCCGCCGTTCCACCTCCGCCGAGGTCGCTGCAGCCCGCTGTCGCGATCACGACGAGCGGCACGATCGCGATGGTAGCGAATGGGAAAAACCGCCGAACCCGTGATGTCCGAGTGTTCGTGACGCAGCGTTCCGTTGCCCGCAAAAACATCCATCTCCTCATGGCTTTCTCATACCCGGGCCCAGCAAACGAGCGTCCGATTCGACGTATCATACCGGCCCCCTTATCTCCAGCAACGAGTGCAACCGAATGCACGGTCAGGTCGGCGACATAACCGGCAGCGCAACCGCGAAATCGATCAGTCGGCTTTCGTGGGCTAGCGGAGTCGACCGCAGCAGCAGCCTGCTTCGCGCCCTGGCCGAAGCGTTTGGCGTATGCCTTGTCGTAGCCCTCTTCTTTTCGCCGCATTTCGTGGCCTGGCGCGCATGGGGCATCCGGCCCGACCTGTTCGACCAGTGCGAGACAGGCAGGGCCGCCGTCGCGCTCTGGCAGGTGGACCACCTCGGCGAGCCGGTCGAGCACAAGTATCAGGGCATTCAACGGTGGCGATTTCTATTTCCGGCCGTGGCGCGGGCGTTTTGCCTGCCAGCCGTCTTGCATCTGGCGGTCTATCCGATCGGTGCGGTTCTGGCCGTCGCCTACCTCTCGTGGATCCTCCAGGCATTCGTCGTGGGCTGGTGGCGGCTTGCAGCGCTCACGGCACTCACGGCCAATGCCTGGTTTTTCACATCCACGGGTTGGCTCGCCTACTCGGATGGTTGGGTCGCGCTTGGCTTGCTGGTGGTCGCTTTTTCCGGTTCGGCTGCCGCGAAGGCTGTCGCCTGCTTGGCTCTTCCCTGGTGCGACGATCGGTTTGTGATCGGGCTGCCGGTCGCCGTGACGGTGGCTCTCTCGCAACTCCTGCAAAGCACGCTTGTCTCCCCAAAGGCGGCGGCCTGGTCGTGCGCCGTGCGGCTCGCGCCCGTCGCCGTGCCGATCGCCGTCTTCGTCGCCGCCCGCCTGGCAATCGAAGCGCGGAGCGACGTCAACACGTTGGCAAATCCGCTGTTTCCACCAGTGGGCGACCATCTCCGGACGGTCGCATGGGGGGGCTGGGAATGCCTGCGAGCCGCCTGGCTGTTCGTGCTGCTCGCCCTGCTGCCAAAGCCCGGCCACGCGGTGTGGCCATCTTGTGTGCTCGCCACCGCGGCTGCCGTGTCATTTCCCGCGGCATTTTTCACTTGCTACGACCTCAGCCGTGCCGGCGTCGTCCTGCTGCCGCTGGCGTGCCTTGGCGTGCAGAGAGCGGCAGGAGAACGACGGCAACGCCGGATCATCCCGGTCGTGGCCGCGTTGAATCTGCTGCTTCCCGCAACGCATATCATGGTGACCCATGCCGGACCTTCAATCGTGCCGATTCGGGGCTTTGCCAATGCATGCCGTGAGTACCTGAGGCCGACGGGGGAGTATGCGCCCGCCACCTACCTCGAGGCCGCCGTCCGCCAGGCTGCCGCGAAGGATTTCGCCGCCGCGGACTGGCTCCTGCAAATCGGCCGCGACCTGGGGGGCGACGAGGCAGCGGTGGTTCGCACCTCGGCGATTCTCCTCTCAGAGAAGGGCGAGCTAGATGCTGCGTGCAACCTCCTCCGGGAAAGGCTTGCAGCCGATTCTCGCGCCATCACGTCGGCAGCCCTTCTGGCCGTGCTCCTGGAGGAAGCCGGAAAGTGCGAGGAGGCGATTGTGGTCGCCCGTGGCATCATCGATGATCTCCCGGCGGATGACGCGGAGTCTGCCGCAGCCCGCGCGACGGCGCAGCGCGTGCTTTCACGTTGCCAGGAACACGCCCCATGAAGCTCAGCATCGTCATCCCCATTTACAACGAGCGTGATCTCGCTCCCCAGGCGCTCGCCCGGATCGAGGCCGCGCCGCTGCCGGAGGGGGTCGCCCGCGAGCTCGTCGTCATCGACGACTGTTCCACCGACGGTACACGGGAATGGCTGCGGGACTACGCCGCCGATCGACCCCATGTGATCCTGAAGCTCCACGAGAAGAACGCCGGCAAGGGGGCGGCGCTACGCACCGGCTTCGCCGCGGCCACCGGCGAGTTCGTCATCGTCCAGGATGCCGACCTCGAATACGATCCACGGGAGATTCCTACCGTCCTCGAGCCGCTCCTCGACGGCCGTGCCGACGCGGTCTTCGGCACGCGATTCCTCGGCCACACCCACCGCGTGCTCTACTACTGGCATTCCGTGGGCAACTGGCTGCTCACGACCTTGAGCAACATGCTCTCCAACGTGAATCTCACCGATATGGAGTGCTGCTACAAGGCGTTTCGCCGCGAGGTGCTCACGCAGATCGAATTGAAGGAAGACCGGTTCGGGTTCGAGCCCGAGATCACGGCGAAGGTGGCTCGGCTCGGCTGCCGGATCTACGAGGTACCGGTGAGCTACTCAGGACGCACGTATGCGGAAGGCAAGAAGATCAACTGGAAGGACGGCTTCTCCGCCCTCCGGTGCATCCTGCAATACAACCTCCTGGGGTGAGGCCGGGCGATACGCTGCCGTGCTGCTGATCGTCGCAGCCACGCTCGTTGCGCATAGCCGCTCAGTTGGCAACGGCTTCATCTGGGACGACGACTTCTACGTCTGGAACAATCCCACGCTGAAAACTCTCGGCGGCATCTTCGACATCTGGTTCCGCCCCCTCTCGATCCCGCAGTACTACCCGCTCGTCCACACAACCTACTGGCTCGAATACCGGCTCTGGGGCGACCACCCCGCCGGCTACCATGTCGTCAACGTGCTCCTCCACGCGGGCAATGCCGTGTTGCTCTGGTTCGTACTCCGGCGGCTCGACGTGCCCGCGGCCTGGCTGGGGGCGCTGCTGTTTGCGGTGCATCCCGTGGGCGTCGAGAGCGTGGCCTGGGTGACGGAACGCAAAAACACCCTCTCGCTCTGCCTCGCCCTCGGATCGCTCCTCGCCTGGCTCGAGTTCAGGAACGAGGGCACCCGACCGTGGCGGTGGTACGCCCTCTCGATCGCGCTCTTCGCCGCTTCGCTGCTCGCCAAGACCGTCACCGTGTCGCTCATCGGCGTGCTCCTCGTGCTCACCTGGTGGAAGACCGGCCGGATCACGCTCCGCGACCTCCGGCTTGCCGCTCCCTACCTCGCCGCTGGCCTGCCGCTCGCGGTCGCCACCGTCTGGCTCGAGAAACATCACGTCGGTGCGGGGAACGTTGACTGGGGGCTCTCCCCCTTCGATCGCATCGTGCTCGCCGGTCGGGCCGTCTGCTTTTATGCGTCAAAACTCGTCTGGCCGCATCCGCTCACCTTCTTCTACGACCGCTGGCAGATCGACGCCCGGCAGGCATGGCAGTGGGCGTTTCCCGCCGCAGTCGCCGCCGTGCTCGTCGGCCTCGTGGCCGTGAGCGGCCGCATCGGCCGGGGCCCGGCGGCCGGGGCCATGCTCTACTGCGGCCTGCTCTTTCCGGCGCTGGGCTTTTTCGACGTCTATCCGTTCAAGTTCTCGTTCGTCGCCGATCACTTCGCGTACCACGCAATGCCGGCATTCCTGGCCGGCATGGCCGCCGTGGCGTACGCCGTCTCGCGGCAGGCCGGCGTGTCGCTCGCCATTCCTGCCGCGGGCATCATCTCCGTCTTCATCGCACTGAGCTGGATCCGCACCGGCGCCTTTCGCGACCACGAAACGCTCTACCTCGACACGCTCGCCAAGACGCCCACCTGCGGCATCGCCGCCGGCAATCTTGGGGCCCTGTACCTCGAGCAAGGCCGCCTCGCAGAGGCGATCCCGATGCTCGAACGAGGGGAACTCCTCGCCCAGTTTCCGGACGATCGGGCCCGCAGCCTCGCCAATCTTGCCGAATGTTTCCTGCGGCTCGACAGGCCCCGCGAGGCGCGAGAGACCGCCCAGGCGTCACTGGCGGCCAACGGCACATACCGCGGACGGTGGCTACTGGCACAGGCGGCGGTGCGGGTCGGCGATCAGGCGGTCGCTGATCAAGTGATCGCGGCCTTGCCCGCGGAAGACCTTTCGAAGCCAGAGATTGCCCTGGCCCTCGGGGAGCGGGCGCTCCAGTCGGGCGACAAGGAGGCCGCAGCACGGCACTTCGCTGCATATATTCCTGAGTCCAAGTCGACATTCCGCAACAACGCCCTGCTCGAAGTCGGTCTCGCCTATCTGAACGCGGGCGATATCGACGCCGCCAGCGTCGCATTCGATCGCATCGAGGACAGCCCGGCTCAGGCGGCCAAGGCGCAGGTCAATCTCGGTGTCGCCGAGGCGATGCATGGAAACCTCGCCGCCGCCCGGGGGCGATTCGAGCAGGCCGTCGAACTCGACCCCACGTCTGCCGACGCCCATGGCAACCTGGGCAAGGTCCTTCTGGCGGCCGGTGAGCCGGCCCGGGCACTGCGTCACTTCGAAGCATCGGCGCGACTGGCCGGGCCAAACTTTGCCTTTCGCGCCGAGTACGATGCGGCCCGGACGAGTGGCACACAGCCTCGACCCGCGGGGGTATCCCCGGCACCATGACTCAGGAACCTCCAAAACGTTTTCGGTGGTTACCCGTGGCGGCTTCGCTCGCCGCCGCGGCCGTGTTCGTCTACGCCCGTACGTTCGCTGCCGGCTTCATCTGGGACGACGACTTCTACGTCTGGAACAATCCCACGCTGAAAACTCTCGGCGGCATCTTCGACATCTGGTTTCGCCCGCTCTCGATCCCGCAGTACTACCCGCTTGTCCACACGTCCTACTGGCTCGAATACCGGCTCTGGGGCGACCATCCCGCCGGCTACCACGTCGTCAACGTGTTCCTCCACGCCGGCAACGCTGTGCTGCTCTGGCTCGTCCTCCGGCGGCTCGACGTACCCGCGGCCTGGCTCGGGGCGCTCCTCTTCGCCGTGCACCCCGTCGGCGTCGAGAGCGTGGCCTGGGTCACCGAACGCAAAAACACGCTCTCGCTCTGCCTCGCCCTCGGATCGCTCCTCGCATGGCTCGAGTTCAGGAACGAGGGCACCCGAGCGTGGCGATGGTACGCCCTGTCGATCGCCCTCTTCGCCGCGTCGCTGCTCGCCAAGACCGTCACCGTGTCGCTCGTCGGCGTGCTGCTTGTGCTCACCTGGTGGAAGACCGGCCGGATCACGCTCCGCGACATCCGGCTTGCCGCCCCCTACCTCGCCGTCGGCCTGCCGCTCGCGGTCGCCACCGTCTGGCTCGAAAAACATCACGTCGGTGCGGGGAACGTTGACTGGGGCCTCTCCCCCTTCGATCGCATCGTGCTCGCCGGCCGGGCCGTCTGCTTCTACGCATCCAAGCTTGTCTGGCCGCATCCGCTCACCTTCTTCTACGACCGCTGGCAGATCGACGCCCGGCAGGCATGGCAGTGGGCGTTTCCCGCCGCAGTCGCCGCCGTGCTCGTCGGCCTCGTGGCCGTGAGCGGCCGCA
>JBIKKQ010000321.1:0-4979 GCA_044360305.1 Pirellulales bacterium | reverse complement strand
AGAATCACGACCGTGTGCGGCGTTGTGCGAAGCAGTGGTGAAGGCTGAAATACGCATACATGACCTCACTAATTTCTTGAAGCCCATCCGAGCGTGCGTGGATAACGATAGGCGGTTTGAAAGCCCCCCCCAATTCGCCGGTGATCATTGGAATCCACGGCAACATGCTCGTCAAGGGGTTGCGCGCGGCAGCGACGGAATTTTTTCGGACATCCCCCAAAGGTATAGCCGTCCGCCGAGGATCTACGTTGCTCGGCTCAGGCCGCGTCGGCGGTGTCCTCGGAGGTGTGGGTGCCGTTGGCCCCGTTCGCCTTGCGGCGGCGGAGTCGGCGGAGCCCAACCACCGCGATGCCGCTGCCGATGCCGAGCAAGCCAAGCGTCAGCGGCTCGGGAACGATCACCAGCTGGCCGTAATACGTGGCCGACTCCCCTGCGGGGACCAGATCGGTAAACGTCAGCCGCTGATTGCCGCCGACGCCGATCCCACTCCCGCTGAGCGTGTAGACGCCCGACCCGCTGTTGGTGAACGTGCCGGAATAGTACGACCCCGTGGCGATCACCGTGTCGAAATACGCGAAGGCGGCTTCCTTGAACTGGAACAGATTGAACGTATCGCCGTTGTTGAACGGATTCGATCCAAAATCGAGCGTCAGCGTGCCGCCGTACGTGATGGTCCCGCCGGCCAGCACGACGGCGTCATACAGGCTCCCCTGAGTCGTGCCGGTGATCTCCATCAACGTGTTGGCGGTCGAATCGAGGATCAGGTTGGCGTTGTCGAACGTCAGCAGCCCGGGGCTGTTGCCGGGACTGAGTACACCGGAGATCGTCACGTTCGTGAAGCTGGTGCCGCCGGCGACCGTCCCGATGCCGCCGAGGGTCTGCGCCGCGCCGAACGTGTACGCCGACTTCGCCGACAGGTCGAGCCGCGCGCCGCTCGAGCCCGCGTCGCCGACGATGACCGTGCCCGTGGTCGCGATCGCGCCGTTCTCCCCGAGGGCCAGCGTCCCTCCACGGATGACCGTCCTGCCGGCGCCGGTGATGGTTCCGGAGTAGGTCAGGGAGTTGGAGCGATTGAACACGAGCCTGCCGCTGTTGGCGACGTCACCGACGATCGATCCCGTCGATCCGCCGTTGCCCACCTGGAGCTCGCCGGACGAAATCGTCGTCTGGCCCGTGTAGCCGTTGGCGGCCGTGAGCACGAGCGTGCCGCTGCCGGCCTGCGTGAGCGAGCCGGCCCCCGAGATCGTTCCCGAGTAGGTCTGGGTGTCGGAGCGGTTGAACACGAGCGCGCCGCTGTTGGCGACGTTGCCGGAGATCCAGCCGGTCGATCCGCCGTCGCCGACCTGGAGCGTTCCGGACGAGATCGTCGACCCGCCGGTGTAGCTATTGGAGCCCGTGAGCACGAGCAGGCCGCTGCCGGCCTGCGTGAGCGAGCCGGCGCCCGAGATCGTTCCCGAGTAGGTCAGGGCGTTGGCACGCTTGAACACGAGCCCGCCGCTGTTGGCGACGTTGCCGGAGATCGAACCCGTCGTGCCACCGTCGCCCACCTGGAGCGCGCCTGCGGAAATCGTCGTCGCGACGTCGTAGCCTGCCGCGGTGAGCACGAGCGTGCCGGTGCCGACCTTGGTGAGCGAACCGGCACCCGAGATCTGGCTGGCAAACGTCCCACTGCTGTTGTTGCCGCCGACGGTCAGGGCCACGGCCGCCCCGGCAGTGTTCGTGAGCGACAGCGCCACGCTGCTGCTCCCGGAGAGGCCGCCAAACGTGGCGGTGGTGATCGCGCCGAAGGCGAGCGAGCCGGAGCCGCCGGCATAGGTGCTCTGGGAGAGCGCGCCGACGTTTTCAAGTTGGAGCGTGCCGCCCGTGATCGTCGTGCTGCCGCTGTGGGTGTTGGCCCCGCCGAGCACCCAGCGGCCCGTGCCGGCCTTGGTCAGCGATGTCGCCTGCCCGACGGCGTTGTCGGCGAGCACCACGTTGAGCGTGTTCGTCCCGGTGTTCGTACCGGAGAGCGTGAACACCCGGGCACCGGTTTGACCGTTGAAGCCGATCGTGCCGCCGCCGGTGAACCTCAAGACCCCGGTCGTGCCGTTGGCGATTATGCCGCCGCCGCCCGTGCCGATGCTGAACAGGCGGTTGGTCGAGCCGCCGGCACTGCCGGAGTACTGCAACTGGCCACCGTCGAAGACGAGGTTCCCGCCCGAGGACGATGAGATGCCGATCGGCGAATAAAACGAGATCAAGCCGGTTGTGGCGGTCCCGCTTCCCGTCCAAGGAGTAGTGACAGTGAACGTGGTGCTGGAGGTGACCGCCGAGACTGTCCCTGCATAAGAATCACTCGCCGGGTTAAGACTACTTCTGTTCATTTTAAAGATGTTCATGCCAACTTGGATTCCAGCCGTCGATGCGATCGTGCCGGTTGTCCCGCCATTAGCACCAGTAAAGGCCCCCGTCACGCCACCATCGGCAAGCCCGCTGATGTTGAGAACGCCACCCTGAATTACCGTCGGCGCCGAGTAGGCATTCTGGGCATTCGCGAGCGTCAGCGTGCCCGACTCGAGTTTCCGCAAGCCCAAGCTTCCCTGTGCCCGTAATACATTATCGCTGTCGGAGATCTGGGCGGACAAGGTGGTATTGACAGTCGATGCGAGACCGAGAATAGCGATAGCAGGAGTAGGACCACCAAAAATCCTTCCACCAGATGATCCGCCCTGCGGGTTTAGAAATGTCGTGGTTCCGCTGGGCAGAAGAAGCTGAGCTGTGGTTAAGGAATTCATTTCGAGGCTCACACCATACTTGATGGCATCGGGCGCTGCGATCGTCACCCGGTCGGAAACCAGCAACTTTCCGGTCCACGTATTCGCAGTGTTCGAAATGATCAATTGGCGACCAGCAACTCCGCCCCCCACGTCCGCATGTAACGTCGCGGTTCCAGTCAGTTTTGAGTCCAGATTAAGACTTGCTTGCGCAGGATTGGCAAAGGTAACCGTGCCGCTGGCGAGATCGAGCGTCAGGCTCGAATGGAACGTGGGGTCGATTCTTGTATTGCCGGAGAAACCGCCGCCGTTGAACGTGAGTATGGGCGTAAATCCCGAGGCTGCCCGAAACGTCAAACCTAAGTTGTTCGTGTTCGGTGAGAGATTGTTAGTGTTGATAGTTGAACTCATCGTTGTCGACGAGGTTGCAAACTGGAAGATTGAGGCGCCGGTATACGAGCCCGTGATGGTGTTGTTGATCACACCATTAGTCCACAGGCTCGAATCGCTGTAGTTGTAGGTGCCGCTGTTGAACGTTCCCGTTAACTGGGCGTGTGCGGCATGCTGCGCCGCGAACGCGGCCAGGCAGGCGGCGAGGAGGTGCACGAGGCTCCGGCCGCTCGTTCGCGTCACCCTTGCTCGAGAATCACGACCGTGTGCGGCGTTGTGCGAAGCAGTGGTGAAGGCTGAAATACGCATACATGACCTCACTAATTTCTTGAAGCCCATCCGAGCGTGCGTGGATAACGATAGGCGGTTTGAAAGCCCCCCCCAATTCGCCGGTGATCATTGGAATCCACGGCAACATGCTCGTCAAGGGGTTGCGCGCGGCAGCGACGGAATTTTTTCGGACATCCCCCAAAGGTATAGCCGTCCGCCGAGGATCTACGTTGCTCGGCTCAGGCCGCGTCGGCGGTGTCCTCGGAGGTGTGGGTGCCGTTGGCCCCGTTCGCCTTGCGGCGGCGGAGTCGGCGGAGCCCAACCACCGCGATGCCGCTGCCGATGCCGAGCAAGCCAAGCGTCAGCGGCTCGGGAACGATCACCAGCTGGCCGTAATACGTGGCCGACTCCCCTGCGGGGACCAGATCGGTAAACGTCAGCCGCTGATTGCCGCCGACGCCGATCCCACTCCCGCTGAGCGTGTAGACGCCCGACCCGCTGTTGGTGAACGTGCCGGAATAGTACGACCCCGTGGCGATCACCGTGTCGAAATACGCGAAGGCGGCTTCCTTGAACTGGAACAGATTGAACGTATCGCCGTTGTTGAACGGATTCGATCCAAAATCGAGCGTCAGCGTGCCGCCGTACGTGATGGTCCCGCCGGCCAGCACGACGGCGTCATACAGGCTCCCCTGAGTCGTGCCGGTGATCTCCATCAACGTGTTGGCGGTCGAATCGAGGATCAGGTTGGCGTTGTCGAACGTCAGCAGCCCGGGGCTGTTGCCGGGACTGAGTACACCGGAGATCGTCACGTTCGTGAAGCTGGTGCCGCCGGCGACCGTCCCGATGCCGCCGAGGGTCTGCGCCGCGCCGAACGTGTACGCCGACTTCGCCGACAGGTCGAGCCGCGCGCCGCTCGAGCCCGCGTCGCCGACGATGACCGTGCCCGTGGTCGCGATCGCGCCGTTCTCCCCGAGGGCCAGCGTCCCTCCACGGATGACCGTCCTGCCGGCGCCGGTGATGGTTCCGGAGTAGGTCAGGGAGTTGGAGCGATTGAACACGAGCCTGCCGCTGTTGGCGACGTCACCGACGATCGATCCCGTCGATCCGCCGTTGCCCACCTGGAGCTCGCCGGACGAAATCGTCGTCTGGCCCGTGTAGCCGTTGGCGGCCGTGAGCACGAGCGTGCCGCTGCCGGCCTGCGTGAGCGAGCCGGCCCCCGAGATCGTTCCCGAGTAGGTCTGGGTGTCGGAGCGGTTGAACACGAGCGCGCCGCTGTTGGCGACGTTGCCGGAGATCCAGCCGGTCGATCCGCCGTCGCCGACCTGGAGCGTTCCGGACGAGATCGTCGACCCGCCGGTGTAGCTATTGGAGCCCGTGAGCACGAGCAGGCCGCTGCCGGCCTGCGTGAGCGAGCCGGCGCCCGAGATCGTTCCCGAGTAGGTCAGGGCGTTGGCACGCTTGAACACGAGCCCGCCGCTGTTGGCGACGTTGCCGGAGATCGAACCCGACGTGCCACCGTCGCCCACCTGGAGCGCGCCTGCGGAAATCGTCGTCGCGCCGTCG
>JBIKKQ010000006.1:0-54562 GCA_044360305.1 Pirellulales bacterium | reverse complement strand
CGGTGCAACGCAGCCGGTCGGAGGCACGCGCAGGAGTCGGTGTACTTTGCCTGCACCGCGAGACGCACCATGGCGATGGAGGCCGCAACGGCAAAGTCCGCCGACGACGAGCATGTCTCCGACCGGCGACGCCTGCTCAACCGGTTCGCCCGCCATCCTGGCCCGCCGAAGCGCCACGGTGCAACGCAGCCGGTCGGAGGCACGCGCAGGAGTCGGTGTACTTTGCCTGCACCGCGAGACGCACCATGGCGATGGAGGCCGCAACGGCAAAGTCCGCCGACGACGAGCATGTCTCCGACCGGCGACGCCTGCTTGACCAGTTCGCCCGCCATCCTGGCCCGACGAAGCTACGGTCGGCCGATGCAAACGCCAAGCCGTCAGCGACTACCGTGTTCAGCCCCAGACACCTCGGCCTTGCTCGCGGCCTTCGAAGCCAATCGCTGCAGGAATTGGCTTGCGTACCGATGGCCGTGAAACCGCTCGAGCAAGTCTGGCCCGCTCGCTGATTCGATCTCGCAGTTGAGCTGGTCGCGAACCTTGCGCATCTGTTCGACCGCGGTCTCCTGCTGCTTCTTTATCTCACTCATCGCCGATCACTTCCCGAGGGTTTCGAATTTCCAGGACCGGATACCCCTGCTTCAAGTTTACCGCATTGAAGGCGTGAATGCGCCGCAGGTTAACGATGTGCTTGAAGTTCCAGCTCACGAGCACGTCAACCCGAGCTACCGTCGCAATCGCTATATGAAGGGCATCGGCCCGTTGGTTGTTTCCCACGGCACCGTCGCGGATGTATTCAGCTGCAAGTGCCTCGGCTTCTGCATCGAGCGACAGCACCTCGATGAGCGATTCCGGAATCCGCTCCAAGTGCGCACGAACTGGCACCGGGGCTTTTTCCAGCTCAAACAGCGTCACCTCGGAGATCACCATCGCGTATTCACCCTTGGCCATGGCGCCCACGAGACTTCGGGAATGGTTGAGGAACTCCACGTCCTCGCAGCCACCAAATACTGAAGTGTCGACGTAAATTCGAGATCGCATGGCGGTTGGGTCGGGATGGTGGATCGCCCGCGTTGGAGAGCGGGAATGACTTGATCTTACCGTCTCCAAGAAGGTCGGCATGCCCGACTTCTCCAGTGCTTCGGCCTCATGCACCATCGTGGCGACCAAGGCCAATCGCTGGGCCTGCGGGGCCCCCGCGGCATCGTGCCGACGATCATCACCGGCCTCCTTGCTCCGGGTGACCGGAACGGAAGGATCAACGTGGCCGCCCGTCACTGCCAAGGGCAAGATACAAGAGTTTGCGTGGCCGACGGACGCGGCCTCCTGCGGCGTCTCGGGCAGGCGGGCTGATGCCACGAAGCGTGGCGTGATACCATCGAGTTTCGAGTCGTCACCCTTCCGGAGTTGCCCGCATGTTCTGCTTCGCCTACGGCTACAAGTGCCTCCTCGCGCCGCTCGTCGCCCTGCAGATCGCCCAACAGGTACTGATCAACTCCGGCTTCGAAATCTTCGATCCCGTCCAGCCCGGCAAGATCACGACGGCCGGCAATCACTACGGGGCGGGCGTGATGGTGACGGTGGTCTCGATGGACAGCGACGGCGGCTCCGCCACCGTGATCAACGCCTTCACCGCGAACCAGGCTGCCGTCGACTCGGCACGCTCGATGGCCGACACGGTTCTCGCGGCCATACAAAATTCATGAAGGCCCGATCGGCTCGCGGTTCGGGCCTGCCCCGGGAACGCCAAGGGTTTGCATGGCCGACGGACGCAGCCGGTCGGAGGCACGCGCAGGAGTCGGTGAACTTTGCCTGCTCCGCAAGACGCACCATGCCGATCGAGGCCGCAACGGCAAAGTCCGCCGACGACGAGCATGTCTGCGACCGGCGACGCCCTGCCATCGGCTGCCGCTGTTTGGCAACGGCCGTGCCGGATCAGCAGCACACGCCCGGCGGCGCAGGCCCACCCTACGACGGCCGCCAGCCGCCGTTGACGTTGATCACCTGCCCGGTCATGAACCCCGCCTGCGGCGACACGAGCCAGGCCACCGCGGCCGCGATGTCCTCCGGCTCGCCCCAGCGGCCGAGCATGCTCTCGCGCACGGCCCGCCGCTGCCAAGCCTCGCTCGCGCCGGCCCCCCACGCCGTGCGGATCCAGCCGGGGGCCACGCAGTTCACCCGCACCTTCGGTGCCAGCGACTTCGCCGCGCTCCGCGAAAAAGCCATCACGGCCCCTTTCGCCGCCGCGAACAGTTCGCCGCTGTCCCCCTCCATGCCGGTCGCCGCCTGATCCCAGCCGATCGTCACGATCGCGCCCCCCTCGCGGTCGGCCATCCACCGGCCGAGGGCCCGCGTCAGGAGCATCGTGCCGCGCACGTCCACCGTCAGCAGTTCATCGAGTTTTCGTTCGTAGCCCCACTTTGCCGGCTCGCCGGTGAGCACGTCGGCCCCGGCGATGAGGGCCACGGCGTCGAGCCGCGGGAGCGAAGCCGTCGCCTCCGCCGCCAGCCGCGCGGCGCCGTCGCGGTCGGCCAGATCGGCGAGAAACGTGCCGGCGTGCCGGCCGGCGGCGGCGAGCAGGCCGACGACCTCGGCGGCGCCAGCCGCAGACCGGCCGTGGACGGCCACGTTCCAGCCCTGCCGCGCCAGTTCCACGGCCACGGCCCGGCCGATGCCGCGGCTCGACCCCGTCACCAGAATCGTGCGTGCCTGTGGTTCAGTCATCGGTCCTCCTCGCTCATGCATGCAGGGTACACGGTAAAGGCGTTGGCGAAACACAGGCTTTTCCACGGCACTACCCTGCGATTCCCGCTTCGTACCGGCCGGAGACCGGCCCCCAGATCCACGGATCGGCCGACCTTGTTCCCCTGGTCCCGGCCCGGCTAGAGTCCGATCCGCCCGCGCTCGATCAGGTTGCCGTGCCGATGCCCCGACCCTTGCGCACACTCGCCCGGTCGATTGTCCACGCGCTCGACGAAAATCCGGGCGTCCGGGCGATCAAGAACGGCCGCAACCATCTCGTCGATCACGCCTTTCGACTCCGGGGGCGGGGGGCCGGGAAGCGGCTCGCCGCCTTGCTCACAGACAGGCACGTCCGCGCCGCGACGTTCACGATCGCGTTCAACAGCCCGTGGGTCATCGACCTGCTCACGCAGGCGTGGGCCCGCCACCAGCCCGGGGTGCCGCTGGTCGTCATCGACAATTCCTCGAGCCGGGCGGCTCGGGTCGTGCACGAGGACATCTGCCGCCGGCGGCAGGTGCCCTGGTTGCCGCTGCCGGCGAATCCCGAGTGGAGCCCCAACCGCTCGCACGGCCTGGCGTTGAACTGGACCTGGTTCAACGTCATCGTTCACTGCGATCTCGAGTTCATCGGTTTCATCGACCACGACTGCATTCCCGTCGCCGACTTCGACCTACGGCGGCGGCTCGATGGTCTCGACGTCTACGGCCTCCACGGCGCTTCGTTGACGCACCCGACGGCCTGGAACATCTGGCCCGGCTACTGCTTCCTCCGACCTGCGGCAGCCGTCGGACTCGCGGTCGACTTCAAGCATCGGATCGAGCAGGGCCTCGACACGGGCGGAGGCAACTGGCAGGGCTTTTTTCGACGGCTCGATCCCGATCGCGTCGGCAGGTCCCGCCACCGCAGGGTGCCGGTTGACCCTGGAACCGGACCGGAGAGCGGCTCCTGCCTCCTGCTGGACAACGCGTTCCTGCACCTCGAGGGGGCATCCTACCGGCCGTCGTTTCGTGATCCGGTCAGCAGGGAGCGACTCGTCCGGTCGCTGGTGGACAGCCTGCCGGAATTCGCCTCGGCCCAACGGCCCGATCCCGAAGGCTGGAACGGTCCCGAGCATCGCGCCTCCGCCTGACGCGCATGCCGGTGCCCGGCCGGCGCGGCGATCGAGGTGGCGCCGGCCGGCCGCCGCGCGGAATTTTTTCGCGACGCGAAACCAGAGACCTTCCCGACCGTTGAACGATCGTGCGGGGCGTTGCCCCGCGAGGTCGTCCAGCGAATGAGCACGTGGAGGTCGCCATGAACCGTGGAACACGCTCCCGCCGTCGCAGCCGCCTCGCCGCCCCGGAGCGGCTCGAGACCCGGGCGGTGCCCGCCGTCGTGCCGCTCGCCCCCGCCCCCCTGCCCGTGCAGTCGCTCGACGGCTCGGGCAACAACGTCGCCCACCCCGACTGGGGCAGCACGGCCGAGGCCCTGCTGCGCCGGTCGGCCGCGGCCTACGCCGACGGCATCTCGGCCCCGGCGGGGGCGGATCGGCCGAGCGCCCGGCTGGTCAGCAACCTCGTGTCGCAGAGTCCCGCGGGCGGGATCGTCAACGACCGCGACTGGACCCCGTTCGTCTACGCGTGGGGCCAGTTCCTCGACCACGACCTGAGCCTCACCGGCGCCGCGTCGCCCCGCGAGCGGTTTTCGATCGCCGTGCCGGCCGGCGACCCGTGGTTCGACCCGGCCGGCACCGGCACGATGACGATCTCGATGTCGCGGTCCGAGTGGGATCCGGCCAGCGGCACGGCACCGGGCAACCCCCGGCAGCAGCTCAACGAGATCAGCAGCTTCATCGACGGCTCGCAGGTCTACGGCGTCGATGCCGTTCGGGCCGCGGCCCTGCGGGAACTCTCGGGCGGCCGGCTGAAGACGACCGCGGGCGACCTGCTGCCGCTGAACACGACCGGCCTGTCCAACGCCAACGACGCCCACCGCGTGGCCGACGACCGGCTGTTCCTCGCCGGCGACGTCCGGGCCAACGAGAATCCGGAACTGCTCGCCCTCCACACGCTGTTCGTGCGCGAGCACAATCGGATCGCCGCCGAGGCGGCCGTGCGCAACCCGTCGTGGACCGACGAGCAGCTCTTCCAGCACGCCCGCCGGCTGGTGATCGCCGAGCTCCAGAAAATCACCTATACCGAGTTTCTCCCCGCGCTCCTCGGCCGTCCGCAGCCCGGGGCCGACGGGATCGCGCCGTGGCGCGGCTACCGGGCCGACGTGAACCCGGGCATCGCCACCGAGTTTTCCACGGCGGCCTTCCGCCTCGGCCACAGCATGCTCGGGCCGGACATCGAGTTCCTCGCCGACGACGGCACGGAGATCCGGGCCCCGCTGGCCCTGCGCGACGCGTTCTTCAACCCGACGCCGCTCACCGAGGTCGGCATCGACGGGATCGTGAAATACCTGGCGAGTTCCCGGGCCGAGGAGATCGACACCCGCGTGGTGGACGACGTGCGAAATTTCCTCTTCGGTGCCCCGGGCCAGGGGGGCTTCGACCTGGCGGCGCTCAACATCCAGCGTGGCCGGGACCACGGTCTCGCCGACTACAACACCGTCCGCGCGGCCTACGGCCTCCCGCGGGTGACGAGCTTCGCGGAGATCACGCCCGACAGGGGCATGCAACAGTCGCTCCAGCAGGCCTACGGCAGCGTCGATACGATCGACCTCTGGGTGGGCGGCCTCGCCGAGCGACACCTGCCCGGGTCGAGCGTGGGCGTCACGTTCACGCGGATTCTCGTCGATCAGTTCACGCGGCTCCGCGACGGCGACCGCTACTGGTACCAGAACGCCCTGCCCGCCGACGCCGTCCGCCGCATCGAGGGGACGACGCTCGCCGACGTCATCCGCCGCAACACGCACGTGGCGAACATCCAGCCCGACGTGTTCGTGTTCCGGGCCGCCGTCTCGGGCAGCGTGTTCGCCGACGGCAACCGGGACGGGCTCCGGCAGTCGGTCGAGGCCGGTGTCGCGGCGGCGAGCGTGACGCTCGTGGACGGCGCTGGGGCGACGGTGGCGACGGCCCGGACGGATGCCCGCGGGGCCTTCACTTTCGGCCGGCTCGATCTCGGCTCTTACCGGGTGGTCGTGACGGCCGCGGTGGGCGGGGCGTCGGTGACGAGCCGCACCGTGACCGTCACCCGCGGCGGCGAGATCCGCGGCCTCGACGTCGGGCTGGCCGTCGCACCGCCGCCACCTGCACCGACTCCCCCGATCGGGCCGAGGCCACCGGCGCCCCGGCCGCCAGCCGCGCCCTGGACCCCGGCGGCTCCAGGCCGGCCCGCAGGCCCACAGGCCGCCGCGTTCGCCAGCCTCGCCGTCGGCATATCGTCAGCCCAGCCGGCGCCGCGCACCGCTCCCGGAGGGGCGAAACCGATCCCGATCCGATGAGTCACCGCCGCACGTGACGCTCGAGGCTGGACGCGGGAATGCCGTGGCCGCGTCCCGTGCCGCTGATCACGGCCGCTCGACCTGCCGGCTCTTCGGGGCAGGAACGGGCGCGGGTATCGCGTGCCCCCGGGTTTCGCGTTCCGCCCGACGCAAAGCCTCCCGCATGAGCCGCTCCGCCGTGGCCGAGGATACCCGCTCTGAAGAGATTCGCGTTGCCGACAACACAAAACCCAGCGCAGCCAAACCCACCACGATTCCGCCGACCAACAACCCCGTCGCCCGTCCCCGCGATGCCCGCGGGGTGATCGGCCGTGGCATCGCCGTCAAGCCGGACAGCGGCGGCATCTCCAGCGACGCCTGGTGCCGGCGCAGCGCCTCGCGGACGAACATCGAATCGACGTTCAGTTCGCGGGCGATGTCGAGCACCGTGTCGTGGCCGAGCAGGTCGCGGCCCCCGGCCTCCAGTTCCTGCGCCCGCCGGATGATCGACTGCACGTCCGCCGCGGCCACCCGCCGCGGTCCGGCCGCGGCCGCGGCGGGCCAGGCCGGCATCGGCGCCGGCATCGGCGCCGGCATCGGCGTCGTGGCCTCCGGCCAGCGGTCGGCATCGGTCACGTCGGCCACCACGGTCTCGAACGAGCAATCGTCGGCCGCCGGCTCGCCCGCGTCGATCGCAGCCAGCGCCTCCAGCGCCGCGGCGGCCGACGTGAACCGCCTTCCCGGCTCGCGGGCCAGCAGGATTCCGAGCCACGACTCGAACTGCGGCGGCACATCGTCGCGGTGGGCCGCGACCGGCGGCGGGGCCTCGGTGACGATCCGCCGCAGCAGCTTCAGCGGGCTGTCGTCCGCGAAAGGCGGCCGGCCGGCGAGCATTTCGTAGAGCGTCGCCCCGAGGCTGTAGAGGTCGCTGGCCGCCGTCGCCTCCTCCCCCGCCGCCACTTCCGGGGCCATGTAGTGGAGCGTGCCGATCACCGAACCGCTGGCGGTGAGCGACTGCCCCTGCTCGAGGCTCCGGGCGAGGCCGAAGTCGGTCAGCTTGTAGGTGCCGTCGGCCGCGCGGAGGATGTTGCCCGGCTTCACGTCACGGTGGATGATGCCCGCGGCGTGGGCCGTGGCCAGACCGCGGAGCGTCTGCCGGGCGCAGTCGGCCACGGTCCCGACGGCGACCTTCCCGCGCCGGCGGATGACCTCGTGCAGGCTCGGGCCGCGGACCAGTTCCATGACGAGATACGGGGGCGCGGCGTCCGGCTCGAACTCGTAGACGTGCACGATGTGCGGCGACGACAACTGGGCCACGGCCCGGGCCTCGGCGCCGAACCGACGGACCACGTGCTCGACGCCGCCGAACCGGTCGTGGATCACCTTGATCGCCACGTCGCGGCCGAGCTGCTCGTCGCGGCCGCGATACACGACACCCATCCCTCCCCGCCCCAGCGTTCCGGTGACCAGATAGCGGCCGATCCGGCCGGGGCCGCCGACCGGCCGGCGCACGGGGCCCGGCTGAAAATCACCAAGAGGCAGCGGCAGCGGCGGCGGCTCCGGCCCGGCCCACTGCTCCATGAAGATCGCCATCAGGAAATAGACGAACAGTCCGGGCACGACGCCCGAGAGGACGATCGCGATCGCGGCCAGCAGCCGGACCTGTCCGACCGGCACCTGCCGTTTGCGGGCCAGCCGCCAGCAGACGCCGAGGAACCGGGCCTTTGGGGTCGACCGCGCGGCGTTCCAGAAGAGCGCCACGATCCCCCCGACGACGAGAAAGGGAATCGACATCACGATCACGAACAGCAACGTTGCCACGATGGCTCCTGCTGGGCTGGCGAGCATAACACCCGCGATCAGCGGCTCGCGGAAAAGGCTTTGCAAAAATGACCGGCTTGTTCGCGAGTCCGCTGCCTCGCTTAGTTCGGCCTTCTGCAACAACATCGGCACTGATGCTACTTGCTCTGTCTCTGTCGCCCCTTCTGAAAACCTTCTGGAATTAGGAAGTCCTCGGTGACGCTCCCATCCGGCTCCTGAATCAGCTCAAGCGTTTCTATGAGCGGGATTTCAACGTCTTCTTTCTTCAGCAGGGCCGTGAGCGTCTTGGGGGAGATCTTCTTGAGGTTCGGAAGAACAAGCGGGCCTTTGCGTTTGGCTAGCGCCTTGGCAATACCCACGGCATCGTGCGAGTCGAGAGCGACTATGCCGGGCAGTTCGTCGTCTAGACCATTAACGAACTGCATGAAGGCTTCCGATAACACCAACTCTGCGGTCTTCAAGGTCAGCGGAAACTGCCCGCCGATATCAAGCTCCGGCAGATGAAACACCACAGCCGAGCCGCGGCCTCCTCCCCACCGTGGATTCGCCTCGTTCATATTCACGCTAACCCAGCCCCGACTGAAGGGAGGCTCTAAGCAAGGTTTCGTACCCGAGAGCACGACGCCCCCTCCGCCTCCGCCAGCTCCGAATGAGGCAAAGCCAATACCTCCCACCGGGCTGCCATCGCCCGCTATTGCGTACACAACGCTTCCGGGTGCCATCGACGCTAAATGGACGTCCCCTCCCTGTCTAGCATCTATGGGACGAGGCCGGCCATTGATGCCATCACCTGCGACGAGGACGGTCATCGTAGTTGCGGTCGCCTTCCAACCGATGATCGACTCGTTGTCCGCCGCGACGACAAACTCGACGCTGCCATCGTCGCTTCGAAGCGTTGTGGTGCCTTTGACCGGCTTGATCCGCTTGGCCATTTCCTTGAGAAACGTGATCCGCTCCGCGACTGGTTTGCTCGCGAGCACGCGAGGCAACTCTCCGAGCGCCGCCTTGGCAGCATCAAGATCGGCGGCGGCAGGCGGGGAGGCAGTCAGGCCCTTCGTCGGACAAACGGTGATCACTAGCGTGGCGATCGCAAACACTACTAGCAAGTTTCGCATTGAGTTCTCCCGATGGGCGGATGCCTTGTCTGTCAGCCTTAAAACCTGCGGAGTAAATAGATGGGGTATTTCGGCCGAACGGCCATTCTCACACAGGGCGGCGGAGCAGGTCATCCCAGGTCCGTTCCCGCCGCAGCCGCCCCTCCACGTCGTGGCAACGGCGTTCGAGCCGATCGCAGCGGCGCCGGAGATCGGCGACGTCCGCCGCATGGAAACCGCCCGGCAGCCGCCAACGGGAGACGTCGGGCAGCCGGGCGGCACTGCCCCGCCCCAGCAGGATCGCCGCGGCGAGGTAGATCGCGGCCACCGGCCACCAGCCGCTCATCCAGGCGGCCACCAGCACCGCCAGCCGAACCCAGAACGCCGCGATGCCGAGCCGGTCGGCCAGCCAGCGGCAGACGCCGAACAGAAGTCCCGGCCGGCGCCGGGCCGGCGGTTCGTCGAGCCATGGTTCATCGTGCATCGCGGGTTCGCTCCCGGGGGGATTTTTGGACAACCATCATTGCCCGAACGAGCACGCCGGGCCGTCGGCCGCCGTCAGTCGCGGTGTCGGGCCCGCTTCAGGGCCTCCAGCTCCTTCTCGATCTGGTCGCCGCCACGCAGCGCCTCGAGCTGTTCGACGAGCGACCCCTTGGCCGCATAGTTGACCAGGCTCGCCTCCGCCTCCATGCGCTCGATCCGGTTCTCCAGGTGATCGAACCGGGCCAGTGCGTCCACGCTCGTGGCCCGACGCAGCGTGGTCTGGGCCTGCTTGTGGTTGTGGGCCCGGATGTGCCGCTGCACGAGCAGCCGGTGCTTCTCCCGGGCCGCCTGGAGCCGCTCCTCGACGGCGGCGATGTCGGCCTTGTACTGGCCGACGATCTCCGCACAGCCCTCCGCCTCCTGCCGAAACGCCTCGGCCTGCTGCGCGAACCGTGTCTTCTCGCGCAGCGCCTCGCGGGCGAGGTCGTCACGTCCCTTGTCGATTGCCAGCGCGGCCCGGTCCTCCCACTCGGCGACGGCGGCCTTGGCCGCGGCCTCGGCCCGCTCCGCCTTCTTCCGGGCGGCGATCGCCCCGGCGCAGTTGGCCTTCACCTCGACGAGCGTGTCTTCCATTTCCTGGACCATGAGCCGGATGAGCTTCTCCGGATCCTCGGCCGCATCGAGCATGGCATTGAGGTTCGAGTTGACGATGTCCTTGAGACGCGTGAAGACGCCCATGGCGTGCTCCTTAGTGGCTGCGAAAGGGAAAACCTGGCTCTGGGTCGGGCCCGCCCCGGGCGGGTCGCCCAGGCCTGACTTGGCTCAAAACACATTTCGTGCCAGACCGGAGAAAATGTCGTAAGCCCCGGAAAAGAAGGGGCTTACGACACGATTCGCCATTTCAAGAAAAACGGAGATTGCAGCTTGTGAAGCCAAAGCAATACTTATCCAGCCATTATTTGGTTTTTCGCACCACTTTTATGTGTCACGGTGTTCGGTGCAGGAAGCGATCGGTCAGTCGGATGCGTTTTTGACCTTCACCGAGCAGCTGTCGCGGGTCGCGCGGATCGACCGGCCAGTGCTCCTGATCGGCGAGCGCGGCACTGGCAAGGAACTGGCCGCCTCCAAGCTCCACTACCTGTCGGGCCGCTGGGAGGCGCCTCTGGTCGCCCTCAACTGCGCCGCACTCTCCCCTTCCCTGATCGAGGCCGAACTTTTCGGCCATGACCGGGGCGCGTTCACCGGCGCGGTCCAGGATCGGGCCGGCCGCTTCGAGGCCGCCGACGGCGGCTCCCTGCTCCTCGACGAGATCGGCCTGATCCCGATCGAGGCCCAGGAGAAACTCCTCCGCGCGGTCGAGTACGGCAGCTTCGAGCGGGTCGGCAGCTCCCGCCCCGTGAGCGTCAACGTGCGGATCATCGGCGCGACCAACGCCGACCTCCCGGCGCTCGCCCGCCAGGGCCGGTTCAAGGAGGACCTGCTCGACCGGCTGTCGTTCGAGGTCCTGCACGTGCCGGCGCTGCGGGAGCGACGCGAGGACATTCTCCTTCTCGCCCGGCAGTTTGCCGCGCGGATGTCCGCCGAACTGGGATTCGCCACGCCCCCCGACTTTTCCCGCGCCGCCCGCGAGGCGCTCCTCGGCCACCCGTGGCCGGGCAACGTCCGCGAACTCAAGAACGTGGTCGAGCGGGCCGTGTATCGGGCGGCCGGCGGCACGATCACGGAGATCGTGTTCGATCCATTCGCCCGCCCCGGCGGACCCGCCGTCGCCACGCCGGCCCCGCGGGCCGTGGCCGACATGGCGGCCGCGGCCGATGCCGGCTCCCCGTCGATGGCGGGATCGGGTTCAACCGACTCGCCTCCGGTCACGCTCCGCGATGCCGTCGCCCGCGTGGAGATCGAGATGCTGCGGCGGGCGCTCGCCGACTGCCGCCACCACCAGCGCCGGGCCGCCGAACGGCTCGGCCTGACGTACCACCAGTTTCGCGGGCTGTACCGCAGGCACGCCCGGGCGCTCCGCCCGGAATGACGGCGATCGCGATCGGTCGGGCGATCAGTTCACGCGGCTCCGCGACGGCATCCCTCCTGGGACCAGCGCGGCCTGCGGGCCGGCCGGCAGGCCGCCGCGTTCGCGAGCCTCGCCGTCGGCTCGGCGGCAGGCCGCAGCCGACCATTCTTTCCGGGCCTGATCGATCAGGACTTGGCGAGGGCATCCCGGGCGACGGCGTAACACTGGCGGATGTCTTCGAGCGGATTCTGCGGGTTCTCCTCGTACTCCAGCGACAGCGCGCCGGTCTTGGGAAAGCCGGTCTGGACGAGCGCCGTCACGACGGCCGGGACGTCGAGGTGGCCTTTCCCGAGGATCACGCCCTTGGTCGCGTCCTGCATGTCCTTGAAGTCCTTGAGGTGGACTCCGTACAGCCGCCCCTTGAGGAGCCGGATCACCTCGACGGGATTCTCCGCAGAGCGGATGAAGTGGCCGAGGTCGGCACAGGCGCCGATCCGTTCGTCGTGCCCCTCGATGGCCCGCAGCACGTCCACCACCTTGTTGTAGCGGTGCTTCGGACCGTGGTTGTGGATGGCGATCCTGATGTCGAACTCCTTGACGAGTTCATCGAGGTTCTTGAAGGCCTCGGGGGCGGGATCGGCCGTGATCGTGGGAATGCCGGCGGCTTTGGCGAACTCGAACACCCGGCGGTTGGCGGCCGCATCGCCGCCGAAGTGATTGACGCCGTGGGCGCTGATCGTGAGGCCGAGGTCGGCGACCTGTCGCTTCATGGCCTCGATGGCGGCGGCGTCGGACTTGACGGGAAACATGTCGCCGTAGAACTCGACGAACCGGAAGCCGATGTCGCGGGCATGGCGGAGCGCCTCGCCGGCCTTGTAGCCGCGCAGCGAGTACAACTGGATGCCGAGGTTCAAATCGGCGGCCGCCGCCTCGCGGGCGAGCACCGCCAGCGGCCCGAGTGGCGCCACGGTTGCAACGGCCCCGACGAACCCGCGGCGGGAAATTCCTGCTCTCGACATGGCTCACCCTCAAAAAGGACAGGTCATCCGAAACATCCGAAAGGACATTCATCTTACCCCGTCAAGCACCCCTCACAACGTGCACAAGTCGGGTGTACCCCTGGCAATGTCCCTGATTTTCTCTCGGGCCATGAACTCCGCGACCGAGGATGACCGAGCCGGCCCCATCGAGGACTGGTGGGGCGAGACCGTGTTAGAATGCCGGATGGGAGTTTGCGTACCGAACCGCTGCGGCCGGTCTGGCGGTTCCCGGGGATCATGCCGTCCATGCACCGATCGGAATCACGCCCCATCGCGTGGCTCGTCGCCGCCCTGGCAGCCGGCCTGAGCGGCGGCGTGGCAGCCGCCGTGCCGCCGGCCGACGAGGCCGCGGACCTGTTCGAGAAGCAGGTCCGGCCGCTGCTCGTGGAACGCTGCCAGGCCTGCCACGGGGGAACGAAGCAGTGGGCCGGGCTCCGCCTCGACTCGCGCGACGCCATCCTCACGGGGGGCGATTCCGGGCCGGCGCTCGTCCCGGGGCAGCCGGACCGCAGCGAGATCGTGGCCCGGATCGTGAGCACCGACGCCGACGTGCGCATGCCTCCCCCGGAGCACGGCCCGGCCGTCACGGCCGCGCAGGCCGCCGCCGTGCGGGCCTGGATCGCCGCCGGCGCCCCGTGGCCGGCGGCGGCGACGGCCGCCGTCCGCCCCGACCTGCGCCGCACGCACTGGGCCTATCAGCCGATCGTGGCACCGGAGCCGCCGAAACTCGACGACCGCGCCTGGCCGCGCGGGCCGATCGACCGCTTCATTCTCGCGTCGCTCGAGGCCGCCGGCCTCGAGCCGGCGACTGAAGCCGACAGGGCCACGTTCATTCGCCGGGCCACGTTCGACCTCCACGGGCTGCCACCCACATCCGACGAGATCGCGGCGTTCGTCGCCGACTCCTCCCCCGACGCCCACGACCGCCTCGTCGATCGGCTCCTCGCCTCGCCCCGCTACGGGGAGCACTGGGGCAGGCACTGGCTCGATGTGGCCCGCTACTCCGAGAGCAAGGGCTACGTGGACTCCGGCGAGGGCCGCTGGCATGTCCACGCCCCCGGCTACCGTGACTGGGTGATCCGGGCCTTCAACGACGACATGCCCTACGACCGCTTCATCCTCCTGCAGATGGCGGCCGATCAGGTGGCCCGCGATGAGCCGGCCCATCTGGCCGCGCTCGGCTTCCTCACGCTCGGCCGCCGGTTTCTCGGCAACGCGCCCGACATCATCGACGATCGGATCGACGTGGTCACCCGCGGCTTGCTCGGCCTGACGGTGGGCTGCGCCCGGTGCCACGACCACAAGTACGACCCGATCCCGGCCCGCGACTACTACTCGCTGTACGGCGTCTTCCACAGCACCGTCGAGCGGCTCGTGCCGTTGCCGCGGCCGGCTTCGGCGCCGATCGATGTGGAGTTCGAGAAGGGCCTCGCGGAACGGGTGCGGGAGTACGCGAAACTCGAGGCGGGCAAGCGGCGCGAGGCGAACGAACGGCTGCGGAAGCGGTTCCCCGACTACCTCCTCGCCCAACGGGAGCTGGCCAAGTACCCGGAACAGGAGTTCGTGCAACTCTCCGGGCCCGACGAGATCCTGCCCGGGCTGGTGCGTCGCTTCGAGGTCTTCCTCCGGCATGCCGACCGGCGTGGCGATCCGGTGTTCGCCCCGTGGATCGCGCTCGGCATGCTTGCCGACGCCGACTACGCCTCCCGGGCCGCCGCCATCACCGCCGAGTTGCAGCGCCGGCAGCCTCCCCTCAACCCGCTCGTCGCCGCCGCGTTTCGCGAGCCGCCGGCGTCGGCCGCCGAGGTGGCCCGGCGCTATGCCGACCTGCTGGCGGCGAGCGATGCCCGCTGGACAGACGCGGTCTCAGCGGCCCGGCGCGACGATCGCCCCGAGCCGACGGCCCTCGACGACGCGGCAGCCGAGGAGGTGCGGCAGGCCTTCTCGGGCGTCGATTCCCCCTGCGTGATTCCCGTGGAGCCGCTCGTCCAGACCAACTTCCTTTGGGACTTCAAGACCCGGGAGGCGCTGTGGACGGCCCAGGCCAAGATCGATGACTGGCTGTGGAAGCGGCCCGAGATGCTGCCGCACGCCGTGGTGCTCGACGACCGGCCCACGGTCCGCGATGCGCTCCTGCTCCGCGGCGGCAACGCCGCGGCCAAGGGTGACATCGTGCCGCGCCGGTTCCTGGAGGTCCTGGCCGGCCCCGACCGCCGGCCCTTCACCGAGGGCAGCGGCCGCCGGGAACTCGCCGCGGCGATCGTCGCCGTCGACAATCCGCTCACGGCCCGCGTCTGGGTGAACCGCGTCTGGCTGCACCACTTCGGCGCCGGCCTCGTCCTCTCGCCCAGCGATTTCGGCGTCCGCGCCGCACCGCCGAGCCATCCGCAGCTGCTCGACTGGCTCGCCACCCGGCTGCACGGCGCCGGCTATCGCACCAAGGCGTTGCACCGCGAGATCATGCTCTCGGCCACCTACCGGCAGTCGTCGCGTCCCGCCCCCGCGTCCCTGGCCCGGGCCATGAAGGTCGATCCCGACAACCGGCTGCTGTGGCGAATGAACCCGCGGCGGCTTTCGTTCGAGCAGTTCCGCGACGCGCTGCTGGCGGTCTCCGGGCAGCTCGACACGACCGGCGCCGGCAAGGGGACCGACCTGTTCGGCACGCGGCGGACGATCTACACGGAGAACGACAGGCACGTCCTCCCCGGTGTGCTCGGCGTGTTCGATTTCGCCAATCCCAACCTGCATACGCCGCAGCGCGGCGAGACCACCACGGCACTCCAGGCCCTGTTCGGCATGAACCATCCGTTCGTGGCCGAACGGGCCCGGCAGGTGGCGAAGCGTGCCGGCGGGTCGGCCGGCTCCGCCGCCGGCGGCGATCCGCTGCCGGAGGTCTACCGGGCCATTCTCGGCCGCGCCCCCAGCGCGGCCGAGCGGGCCGCCGGCGCGGAGTTTCTCGCGGCGGCGGCCGCCGAGCCCGGAGCGGATCTCGCCCCGCTCGAGCAGCTCGCCCAGGTGCTCCTGCTGTCCAACGAGTTCATGTTCGTGGATTGAACGCCATGCACCACCATCCCCCTTCGGCCGCCGGCTGCAGCCGGCGTGACGTGATCGTCGCCTCGGGGGCCGGCCTCGGCCTCCTCGGCCTCGCCGGCGCGCTCGCCGACGCAGGCGAGCTCGCGGCCCCGCCCTTCGATCCGCTGGCCGCGAAGCAGCCGCATTTCGCCCCCCGGGCACGGCGGGTCATCCAGTTCTTCCTCAACGGTGGCCCGTCGCACATCGACACCTTCGACCCGAAGCCGCTCATCGAACGCTACGCCCGCCAGCCGCTGCCGGTGTCGCTGACCACCGAACGGAAGACGGGTGGCGGATTTCCGAGCCGGTTCCGCTTCCAGAAGCACGGCGACAGCGGCCTCGACGTCAGCGAGCTCTTCGCCCGCACCGCCGCGCACGCCGACTCGCTGGCGGTCATCCGCTCGATGGTGGCCCAGCTGCCGAACCACGAGCCGTCGCTGATGCTGATGAACTGCGGCGACTCCGTGCAGCCGCGGCCCAGCGTCGGCTCCTGGGTGCTCTACGGCCTGGGCACCGAAAACCGCAACCTCCCCGGCTTCGTCGCGATGTGCCCCGGCGGCAGCCCGGTGAAGGGCTCCGACAACTGGCAGGCCGGCTTCCTCCCCGGCGTCCTCCAGGGAACGGCGATCAACACCAAGCACGAGCAGGTCGAAAAGCTGATCGAGAACATCCGCAGCCCGCATGCCGGCCCCGCCGCGCAGCGGCGGCAGCTCGACCTGCTGCGGGAGCTCAATGAGGGCCACCGCGAGGGCCGGCACGACCCGCGGCTCGATGCCCGGATCGCATCCTTCGAGCTCGCCTACCGGATGCAGATGGAGGCCAGCGACGCCTTCGACGTGACCCGGGAGCCGAAGCACGTCCGCGAGGCATACGGTGAGACGACGCATGGCCGGCAGACCCTGATCGCCCGGCGGCTCCTCGAACGCGGCGTGCGGTACGTCCAGCTCTGGCATGGTGAAGGCCAGCCCTGGGACCATCATTCCAACATCGAGGACAGGATCCGCAAGGACGCCGGCGCGATCGACCAGCCGCTGGCGGCCCTGCTCGCCGACCTCAAGCAGCGGGGCATGTTCGACGACACGCTCGTGGTCTGGGGGGGTGAATTCGGCCGCACGCCCGTCTCCGAGGGGGGCACGGGCCGCGACCACAATCCCTACGGCTTCACCGTCTGGCTGGCGGGGGGTGGCACCCGCGGCGGCACGATCCACGGGGCGACCGACGACTTCGGTTTCAAGGCGGTCGAGCGGCCGACGAGCGTGCACGACCTGCATGCCACGATCCTGCACTTGCTCGGCTTCGACCACGAGCGGCTCACCTACCGCTACGCGGGCCGCGACTTCCGGCTCACCGACGTGCATGGCCGCGTGATCCGCGAGATCATCGCCTGAGCGGCCCCCGCTCCTCGACGCCTGACCGCGCCGTCAACCAGGGCGGCCGGGGTGCCCTCCAGCCTGCCGGCCGCATGGCCGCGCTGCCATCATCGATGGGACGACGGGCCGGCTCAAGGCTGGGCCCGCACCGGCAGCGCGTAACAGGCCGCCTCGGTGGCGTTGCGGACGAGCAGCCGGTCGCCGACGAGCGTCGGATTGTTCCACGTCTGGCCGTCGAGCGCCGCCAACCGCGCCCGGACGACGTGCCCGGCCGGCGCACAGTCCACGAGCACCACTTCCCCAGACTCCGCCTGCACGAGCAGCTGGTCTCCGACCCGCAGCACCTGCCCCTGATTGTACCGCCCCCCCTTCCACATCCGCTTGCCGTCGGCGAGCCGGACGCACTCCAGGATGCCGTCGGACAGGCCGTAGGCGTGGCCGTCGTGGACCGAGACGTTGGTGAACTTCGTCTTCAGCAAGCCGGGCTGCGTCCACAGCGGGCGGAGCGCTGGCCACGCTCCCGGCTTCACCGTCGCCCCGGGCTCGGCGCCGAAGACCGCCGCCCCGATGCCGTAGCCCTTGGAGATGAAGATCCGATCGTCGGCGAGGACCCGCGGCTGCGAGCAACTCGCGTCGGAGTTGGAATGTCCGGGCCAGGGAAAGGAAAAGAAAAGGCTGCCGGTCGCTGGATCGTGGGCGGCGACGCTCGCCTCGTTCACGGTGAGCACGACCTCGCGGCCGCCGAGCGTCACGAGGTCTGGCGACGCGTAGCTGATCTGCTCGTTGCCACCGGTCCAACGTCGGTCGCCGGTCGCGCGGTCGTAGGCCACGAGCGACACCGCGCCGCCACCCGACTCAAGCGGCCCGCCACCCGGCACGATCACCAGCGTGTCCGTCACCAGCGGCGAAGCCGACCGCCCCCAGGCGACGGCGGCGGCATGCTTGTCGGCGTCGATACCGAGATCGTCGAGGACGTTCTTGCGCCACACGACCCGCCCCGTCGGGCCGTCGATGGCGTGCAGCCAGCCGGTGGCGCCGGCGGCATACACGACGCCGTCGCGGATCGTGGGCGTGGAACGCGGCCCCACCCCGCCGAGCACCGTCTCGTGTCGGCCGCGGATCGGCACCGCCCACTTCTGCACGCCGTCGGCGATTGTCAGGCAGGAGACGATCTCCTCGTCGCCGCGCTGCTCGAGCGTCACGGCATGGCCCGCGCAGGTCGCGAAGCCGCTCCAGCCGGCGCCGATCGGCCGGCGCCACAGTTCTCGCGGCGGCGTCGCTACCCAGTCGGTCGCCAGCGCCGGTCCGGGCAGACTGGCGTCCCCCGACGGCCCGAGGAATCTGGAAAAATCCTCGCGGCTCATCCCCCACGGTTCCCCGGCGGCAACCTCCGCCCCCTGGGCCTGTTCCGCCTTCGGCAGGAGCCGGTCCCGCGGCGGCGCCCAGCGCCAGTTGAACTCCGGGATGAGGTCACCCGACACCCGCTCGATCCGCAGCGTGCCCGCCGCCACGACGACGGCGCCGAGCAGGCCGCCCAGCAGCATCTGCTTGAGCGGCCCGGAATGGCCGCTCTCGCGCACGAACCACAGGACGAGCGCCACGATCGCCGAGAAGGCGAGAATCAGCGTGATGATGTTCTGCACCGCGCCGTCGACGATGCTGCCGACGACCGATTCGAGGAGTCCGCCGCGGACGAGCGCGATCGCGGCGCCCAGCGACGCGACGGTCACCAGCACGCGCCGGGGAGGCCAGAGCCGACGGGCGGCCGGCGGGGGAGAAGCAATAGAGGAGGCAGATTTCCTGGCCATGGTGGCGTCGTGCCCTGCGGGACCGGGGCGACGTCGGGAATAACGCCGCTCGAACCCCGGGAGTGTATCGCGGCGGTGTCGCCGGCGCCCACGCCGGAGCCTCGGTCGCGACGCCACGCCGCGACCGTTCCGCGCATGACACGCATCGCCCGCGGTCCGGGTTGTAGCGATTCTGCCCGGCATGCGCTGGCGCGGCGGCGCATGCGCGGGCCGCCCCCCGGACGGCTTGCTTGTGACCCATCCGGGTCAGGACTAGACTCGTTCACGGCCCGGAAGTCGGGCCCCACTCCGGCCCCGCACCGATCAGGCATGCCGCCCACGAAAGCCTCCGAGACCGCCGCCGGCACGCCGGCCGCGGGCGATGCTCCGGCCCCGGGCCCCTCCACCGTCGCCGTCCATGCCGGCGAGGCCCGCGAGAAGCCGGGGCACTCGATCACCGACCCGATCTTCGCCTCCTCGACCTACACCTTCCGCGACACGCAGTCGATCATCGACTTCATCGAGGAAGACCAGCCGCGCGAGGAGTACGGCCGCTACGGCAACCCCGGCGAGCGGGTCGTGGAGCGGAAGCTCGCGGCCCTCGAGGGGGGCGAGATGGGGGTGCTGTTCTCCAGCGGCATGGCCGCACTCGTCGGCCTGTTGATGACGCACCTCAATGCCGGCGACGAGATCATCTTTTTCGACGAGTGCTACCACCGCAGCCGCGAGTTCTGCCGTCGGCACCTGACGCGGTTCGGCGTCGCCTTCCGCGAGGTCAAGACCTGCGACTACGCCGCGCTCGAAGAGGCGATCTCGCCGCGGACGAAGTTCATCGTCAGCGAATCCCCCACCAACCCGCACCTCAGCGTGGTGGACGTGGCCCGGTTCGCGGAGATCGGCCGCCGACGCGGCGTGCTCACGCTCATCGACGCCACGCTCTGCACCCCCTACAACCTCCGCCCGCTGGAGGCTGGCGTGGACTTCGTGCTCCATTCGGCCACGAAGTACCTCGGCGGCCACAACGACCTGCTCGCCGGTGCCGTGATCGGCTCGCGGGAAATGCTCGACCCGGTCCGCAAACTCCGCGGCATCATGGGGGGGGTAAATTCACCGCACAACGCCTATCTCCTCGAGCGCGGTCTGAAGACGTTCGCGCTGCGGATGGAGCGGCACAACGCCAACGGCCTGGCGCTGGCCCGGTTCCTCGAGGCGCACCCGCGGGTGGAGCGGGTCTACTATCCCGGCCTCGAGAGCCATCCCTACCACGCCGTCGCCGCGCGGACGATGCGCGGCTGCGGCGGCCTCGTCACGTTCCTCGTCCGCGACGCCGACTGGCGGGGCACGGCGGACGTCGTCGACGCCGTGCGGATCCCACGGATCGGGCCCAGCCTCGGCGGCGTGGAATCGCTCATCGAGCAGCCGCTGGTGATGAGCTACTGGAACTACACCCCCGCCGAGCGGGCCACCTTCCGCATCCCCGACAACATGATCCGCGTCGCCTGCGGCATCGAGGACACGGCCGACCTCGTCGCCGACTTCGCCCAGGCGCTCGACCGCGGGTGAGCCGCATGGAATTCCGCACCCGGGCGATCCACGTTGGCCAGGACCGCGATCCCGCCACCGGCGCCGTCGTGCCGCCGCTGCACGTGGCGAGCACGTTCGTGCAGCCCGACGCCTCGATGACGGCGGCCTACGACTACGCCCGCACCGGCAGCCCGACGCGGCACAATTTCGAGCGGACGCTCGCCGACCTCGACGGCGGCGTCCGGGCGCTGGCCTTCGCCTCCGGGATGGCGGCCACGCACGGCGCCACGCTGCTCCTCGCGCCCGGCGACCACATCGTCACCGGCACCGACATCTACGGCGGCACGTGGCGGCTGTTCAACCGCGTGCTCGCCGATCGCGGCATCGCGGTCACGGCGGTGGACACGTCCGACACGCAGGCCGTCGCCGGGGCGATGACCGGCGCCACGCGGCTCGTGTGGATCGAGTCTCCGGGCAATCCCCTGCTCTCGATCACCGACATCGCCGCCTGCGCCCGGATCGCGCATGCCGCCGGCGCCCTGCTCGCCTGCGACGCCACGCTCGCCACGCCGGTGCTCACGCGGCCGCTGGAGCTGGGCGCCGACATCGTCATGCATTCGGCCACCAAGTACCTCGGCGGCCACAGCGACCTGCTCGGCGGCGCCCTCGTCGTGCGCGACGCGGACCTGGGGACGCGGCTCCACTGGCTGCAGAATGCCACCGGCGCGGTGCTCGGGCCGCTGGAATCGTTCCTCTGCAGCCGCGGCCTGAAGACCCTGGAACTCCGGGTCCACGCCCAGTCGGCAACCGCCCTGGAGCTCGCCCGCTGGCTACGGACGCAGCCGCGGGTGCGGCGCGTGTTCTACCCCGGCCTGCCCGACCATCCGGGGCACGACCTGGCGGCCCGGCAGATGCACGGCGGCTTCGGCGGCATCGTCAGTTTCGAACTCGACGGATCGGTGGCCGACGCCCGGCGGGTCGTCGAGTCGACGCGGCTCTTCCAGCTGGCCGTGAGCCTCGGCGCGGCGGAGAGCCTGATCGAGCTGCCCGCGGTGATGTCACACGGCTCCTACGACCCGGCCGCCCGCCGCGCCTGCGGCATCGCCGACGGCCTGATCCGGCTGTCGGTGGGCCTGGAGGCGTGCGCCGACCTCCGCGCCGATCTGGCCGACGCGCTGCGGGCCTGAGTCCTGCCGGCAGGGCAGGAAGTCGGCCCGCCGCGGCCGGCGCATCGCCAGCCGATAGCCCCACGACATGCCGGGCCAGAGCGTGGCGTTGTGGCCCCGGGAATCGACGTACCAGCTGCGGCAGGGGAGCTGCCAGGCGCTGCCCGGCGTGTCGCGCCACACCGTCCGCTCGAACCGGCGGGCGAGGTCGGCGTTGAAGGCTTGCTGGACGTCGGCCCGGACTTCGACCGGATCGAGCCGGCCGCTGGCGATCCAGTCGAGGCACTGCATGACGTAGCCCACCTGGGCCTCGATCATGAACAGGATCGAGTTGTGGCCGAGCCCCGAGTTGGGCCCGACGAGCGTGAAGAAATTGGGGTAGCCGGCCACGGCCACGCCCCGGTACCCGCGGGCGCCGTCCTTCCAGTCGTCGGCCAGCCGCCGACCGCCGCGGCCACGGACATCGGGCGCCTGCCGGCCGCCGAACGGCGTGAAGCCGGTGGCCAGCACGATCACGTCGCAGGGGTGCGCGACGCCGTCGTCGGTCACCACCGCATCCGGCTCGACCGCGGCGATCGGCCGGGTCACGACCGCGACGTTCGGCCGGGTCATCGTGGCATAGAAATCGTCCGACAGGAGGACGCGCTTGCAGCCCAGCGTGTAGAACGGGTTCAGGGCCAGCCGCAGCGCGGGATCGGCGATCTCCCGCTCCTTGAACCGGGCCGACCGTTTCTGGCCCCGCCCCATCAGCTTCGGTTTGTAGACGAGGCCGAGGGCGACCGACTCGGCCCGCCAATACTGGAGCGTCCGGCAGGCGGCGAGCGTTCCGGGCACGTACCTGAAGAGCAGGCGGGTCAGGCGGGAGACCGGACGATCGTTGCGGGGGAGCACCCACGGGGGCGACCGCTGGAAGAGCGTCAGGCTGCCGACGCTCGGGGCGATGGCGGGCACCACCTGCACCGCACTGGCGCCCGCGCCGATGACGGCCACCCGCCTGCCGGCGAGTTCCACGTCGTGCCGCCAGCGGGCGGTGTGGAACACGGGGCCGGCGAACCGGTCGAGGCCGGGGATGTCCGGGGTCTTCGGCTCGTGCAGCATCCCCGTGGCGGAGACGACGGCCCGGGCGCTGAACCGGCGGCCGTCAGGGGTCGCCAGCCGCCAGAGCCGGGCATCGTCGTCCCACTCGAGTGCGGTGATCGGCGTCTCATGGCGGACGAGCCGATCGACGCCGAATCGGGCGGCGACCTGGCGCAGGTAGCCGAGAATCTCCGGCTGGGATGCGTAGCGACGCGACCAGTCGGGCGACTGGGCGAACGAGAACGAGTACAGGTGCGAGGGCACGTCGCAGCCGGCGCCCGGGTAGGTGTTGTCCCGCCACGTGCCGCCGATGGCGGCCGCTTTCTCGAAGATCGCGACGTCGCGTCGGCCGCTCTGGACCAGTTTCACGGCCATGCACAGGCCGGCGAAGCCCGCGCCGAGGATCGCGACCCCGAGCGGGGCGTCGGTGCCCTGCGCCGCCCCGGCGATCGGTCCTGCCCGGTTCATGTGGCTGGAAGAATGACGAGGCCCCCCACCTCGGGCAAGCCCGGTTCCCGCTCCGGAAAAGGACAGGCACTTTTGCGCGGGACGGGCCGGACTATGCCTGTCCTTATTTGACTTGTTTGGCCCTATTCGAGGCGGCCGGCCCGGCAAGATGGGCAGCATGCGTCACCGTTGCCGGTCGCAATGAATTTGGCGGAAGTTCTGGCCGTCCCGGTGCCGATAACGCTTCCGATCACGCAGTTTTTGCCGCGCCACCCTGGCCGGCAATCAGGCTGCCCGGAGGATCCCGGCATGAACGTTGGCAACGCCCCTCACAAACTCCCCCTCCTGCTGTTGGCAGCCTCGCTCCTCAACGGGGCGATGGCAGCCGGGGACACCCCCACGCAGCCCCAGGGCCAGCTCAAGTGGACGCCCCACCGGTCCGCGTCGGCCTCCCAGGCAGCGCCGCAGGAGCCGACCGAACAGGCAACCCGCCAGCCCGCGGCCCCGGCGGCCGTCGCCGCACAACCGGCCGACAAGGCGTCGGAAGTCAGCAAGCCCGGAGTGCTCCCGGCTCCTGCCGGCGCCACACCGCTCGATGCCACGGCCGGACCGGCCGTCGTGCTCCCCGACGGCGTGCCGCCGATCACCGCTCGGACCGCACGCCCGCCCATGCCGCGCGATGGATACGCCCCGATGCGCGGCCGGCCTGGGCAGCGGCCCGGTGACGCCGCGAGCCCGAACCGGATCTCCGGCGCGATGCAGCGGGCGTTCGATCCGAACAACCCTGACGGCATTCTCGGCCTCAACATGATGCGGTCCCCGCAGGGCGAGGTCGGTCGCCCGGTTCTGGCTCCGGAAGGCCGCCAGGTCGCGGCCATGGAACGCGAGGCAGGCCGACGGGCCGCCGCCGCCCGCGTCGAGGCAGAACGCTACCGCGGTGGCCCGGCGCCCCGCTACGCCCCGGCCGGAACGACCGTAGCCCGGCGGCCCGACCGTTACGCCATGAACGCCGACGATCTCCCCTCCGTGGTCCGCAAGACGCCCGGCGAACCGACGTCGCCCACCGCCAGCGGCGTCCCGGCCCGGGACGCGTCCGCCGTTCCGCAGGCGGAACCGCTCCCCAGGCCAACACCCGGCACTGGCGACGGGCTCGAACTCCCCAACGACGCGATCCCGGGGCTCGACGGCTCGACGATCGTCGAGTCGGCACCGTTCGACGGCATGCCGTTCGAGAGCGCCGACCAGGGCTACGCCGGCGGCATGCCGGGCGACGAGGAGCTGCTGCTCGGCGAATATCCGAGTCAGTTGCACGTGGAGTCGTTCTACGACGACCCCTACGAGTGCGAGGACGACTGCCTGCCGTTCTGCATGCACGACGGCAAGATCTGCGCGTTCCTCCGGCGATTCGGCAAGCCCTACTACGGCTGGCGCTGGTATCGCGACTTCACGGCCAGTGCCGGCGTGACGGCATTCACCAACACCACAGACCTGGGCATCAACGGCAACTTCGGCACCAACGAATACCTCAACTGGGCGGCGCCCTTCTGGAACGCCTTTGGCGTCGGCTGGCAGGTCGGCTGGCGCGGCACGCAGACCAACTTCCAGTCGGCCTCCATCGACACGGGCACGAGGCTGCTGGAGAAGAACGCCCGCACCCAGAACTTCATCACCACGGGCTTCTTCACCCGGGCGTTCGAGGGGCGCGGCCTGCAGGGCGGAGCCGTCTACGACTACCTCAGCGACAACTGGTTCGACAACGTGGACGTGTCGCAGATCCGTGCCGAGATCAGCTACGTGTGGGGCTATCACGAGGCCGGCTTCTGGAGCGCGACCAACCTCGGCGACCAGACCGGGCTGTTCGGGCCGATCACCCGGCAGCACGGCGTGGCCAGCACGCTCGACCTGTACTGCGGCTTCTATCGGCTCCAGTTCGGCGACGCCAACGAGTGGAAGGTGTGGGGCGGCGGCACCGGCGACGGCGATGGAATCGTCGGCTCGCAGCTGCGGGCCCCGATGGGACGGTCGCTGGCCCTTGAGGGGACGTTCACCTACCTCATCCCCGGCAAGGCGCAGTCGGTCGATATCGACGGCCAGGGGAACTACTCCGTCTACTCCCCCTCCGCCTGGAACCTCGGCATCAACCTCGTCTACTACCCGGCCGGCCGATCGCGGCGCAGCCTCGCGAGCCCCTACCGGCCGCTGTTCGAGGTCGCCGACAACGGCAGCATGATCCGCTCCATCGGCCCGATAGGCAGGCCCTGACACGCGTACGCCGGCGGCGCACCGCGGGTCGGCAGGGCGCGGCGACGAAAAAACGGCCCACGGCCGTGGCAGGTGGCAGGAACGGCCGACGGGGGGCCGGCGAGCCACCACCTGCCGCGGCCGTGGCGTTTTCGGTATCCTGATGGTCTCCGGCCACGGCGGCCGCCGCACGATCTCCCGTTTTTCGGAACCCACAGATGCCCGATCAATCGCACGACGCCTGGGATTCGCTGGCCGATTCGCTCGGAGCCCGCCCCGCCGGCGGGGAATCGACGCCGCGCCCGGCCCCGCCGACGCGGCCCGCCGCGCCACCGCGTCCCGAAGCGAAGCGTTCCCGTCCCGCCACGCCCGCCCCCGAGGCGAGCTGGGACGCGTTGGCGAACGAGCTCGGCATTGCCGGGTCGCCTGCTCCCACCCCTCCCCCGCGACCGGCCCCGCCGGCCCGCGAGGTGACGGCCCGCGCCGAATATGCAGAACCTCGCCTGCCGGCCGCCCCACGGCCCGAACGCCACGAAAGCCACGAACGTCTCGGTCGCAGCGAACGCGAGGAGGGCGCCGAGCGTGGGCGGGACGACCGCCACGATCACAGCCGCCACGACGACCGCGTCGAGCAACGCGAGGACGAGGCCGGTGGCCCCAGCGTTGCCGACCGTGAAGGAAGCCGTGAAGGAAGCCGCGCGGGCGATCGCGAGGACGGCCGGGGAGACGGCCGCAGGCGGCGCGGGCGGCGCGGCGGCCGCCGACGCCGCGGTGGCGATCGCGGCGACGACGCCCGGCGTCCGGAGGACGCCGACCGGACCGGCGATGCCGATGCATCCCGCCCCCGGGGCGAGGCCCGCCGGTTCCGCGACGACGAGCCGCTCGACCGCGGCCCGGCGTCGGATCGTACGTCCGACCGTGGCCCCATCGACAGCCGGTCCGACGACGACCGGGGCGACGACTTTGCCGCCGACCTGTTCGCGCCGGCGAGCGCAGGCGACGGCCCGCGCGACGCCGGTGCCGACGCGGCCGCGGGGGCGGTTGCTCACGAGCGGCCGGGGCGCCGCCGGCGGCGCGGCCGCCGCGGTGGCCGCGGCCGTGGCCGGGAGGGGGCTGCGAGGGAAACCGGCACGCAGGCCGGAGCGGGCGGCGGCACCACTGGCCGGCCACGAGCCGCGGCGGATCAGGGAGACGACGAGCCGCTGCCTTCAGGATACGGCGTGCGACCGGCGCGGGCCGCGGAGCCTGCCCGGGGCCAGGACGGGGATCGTGGAGACTCGACCGCCGGCCGTCCGGCGGACGGCGAGGATCGCGGCGGCCGACGACGCCGCAGGCGCAGGGGGGGCGAAGGCCGTGGCCGCGAGACGACTCGGGCCCGTGGCGGCGAAGGCCGCGAAGGTGGCGACCGCGCGTCGGGCCGGTCAGGACGCGGCCAGCGGCGCGACGGCGATTCGCGTTCCTCCTCGACCCTGTCCCGAGGACGGCGCGGTGATTTCGCGCCTGTCGCGGGCGGCTACAACGAGGACGACGAAGGGCTCGAATTCCTCGGCGTCGAGGACGTGAGCCGCCGGACGGATCGCCGCGAATCGTCCCCCGAGGACGACGAGATCCTCGCCGAGAGCGGGCTCAACGATGTGCTCGACGTGCCGAGCTGGGTGGAGGCGATCGGCATCGTGATCGCCGGCAACCTCGATGCCCGCAGTCGCTCGTCTCGCGGTAGCGAAGGCCGCTCGGGCGGCGGCGGTCGCGGCCGCTGACCCTGGGTCGAGTCGGCTTCACGGCGCGGCTGGAGCACGAACCTCCAGCCGCTCCTTGACGATCCTGCCCTCGAGCCCGAGCGGCCCGAGGATGGCCGCCAGCACCTGCTGGGCCGACACGTCCTTCACGTCCACGCGGACGATCTCCGTCGGCGCGATGCCGCGGGCTTCGAGCGCCTTGCGATCGAGGTCGAGCGTCACGTCGAGCCGGGCCGCGACCGCCTCGAGGATCTCCTCAAGCGCCGCCTCCGCCCGCAGCGTGAACGTCTGCTTCGTCTTCGTGGTCTGGCCGGCTTTGTCCCGCGGCGGCTTGCGACCGGGTGGCCGCGGCCTTTCGGTTTCGGTCGGCGGCGAAACCGGATTCGGCCCCTGCGCGGGCAGGCCCGCGTCGAGCGCCACGATCGCCGCCACGGGCCCCGCATCCCCGGCCCGCCAGTCGATCCGCAGGTCGAAGTGCGCGAGCACGAGATCGAGCCGTTCGCCCAGCGACATCGGCGGCAGCGTCGCCGCCGGAAAATGATCGTGCGGCACGCGATCGAGCCCCTCGGCCGCCACGCCCGCCTGGTCGATCGCCCGCGACACGAGATCCCGCGGCCGCGCCCCCTCCGGCCACGCCCAGCCGGCCCGCCGGGCGACCACCTGCCAGCCCCCGGGCGGCAACCGGCCCAGCGCCTGCTCACGGGCACGTTCGGCACGTTGGCAGGCCTCGACCGACACCTCCGCGGGCACGAACCTGATCGACGACCGCAGCGACACGACCTCGGCCCCGGCCGACCGCGCCACCTTCTCGAGTACGCCGGCGAGCGGCTCACCGCGGGCCTCGAGCGTGACCAGCACATCGGGATCGATCCGCCGGTCGATCACCACCGGCCGGCCGGCGAACTCCCGCATCCGCTCGGCCCACACCCGCAGCGGCAGGCCCTTCCACGTGGCCTGCACCGTCTTGTCGATGGCTGGTTCCGCGGCGACCGCCACGCCGGCCCGGCCCACCCCGCGAACGAGTCCGCAGACGGGCCAGGCACCGGCCGTGGCCAGAATCGCTGCCACGACGAGCCGTCGGCCGGCCCTGCAGACCCGGGCGGACGCGAGCGGACCGCGCGACACCATACGATCGCTCCCGGCACGCCCGCCTCGACGGCGGTTCGCCTTGCATGACGCGGTCCAGGACATTTCGCACCTCCCGCGACACCGCCACCACATCCCCCGTAGCATACCGGCCGGTGGTCGCACCGTGGAGGGCAGCGTGGACAGGGATCGACCGATCATCGTGCTCGGCGCCGGCATCAACGGTGCCGCCATCGCCCGCGAACTCGCCCTGTCGGGCGCGGCCGTGGTGGTCGTCGATGCCGCCGACGTCGCCTCCGGTTCGACGGCCTGGTCCACGCGGCTCATCCACGGCGGCCTGCGCTATCTCGAATACGGCGAGATCGGCCTCGTCCGCGAGAGCCTTGCCGAACGCGACCGGCTCGTTCGCCTCGCCCCGCACCTCGTGCGGCCGCTGTCCTTCTGCATCCCGCTCGAGCACCGGCTCGGCGGCCTGCGGGCCGCCGCCGCCCGAATCGTGGGCCTCGAGTCGCTGGCCCGCCGCTGGTCGCGCGGCGGACGCGGCAGCCTCGCGGTCACGATCGGGCTCGCCCTCTACGACCTGCTCGCCACGGACTCGCGCTGGCCGCGCCACCGAATCCTGAACACCGGCCCGGCCGACCTTCCCGCACTCGACGCGAGCCTGTTTCCCGTCGTCGCGACCTACTCCGACGCACAGCTCACCTGGCCCGAGCGTTTCACCGTCGAGCTGCTCGTCGATGCCCGGCGGGCCGCCGCGGCGGCCGGCTCGCGGTTCGAGGTGCACACCCACGCCCGGGCTCTGTTTCAGCCCGACGGCTCGCTCGCCATCCAGCCGGTCGCCGACGCGATAAACACCAGCGCGTCCTCCCCTGCCTGCACCTCACCGCTCCGTCCCGCGGCGTTCGTCAACGCGACCGGCGCCTGGGCCGACCGTACGCTGGCCGGCCTGTTCGGCGACCATCCCCCCGCTCCCCATCGCCGGCTCATCGGCGGCACGAAGGGGAGCCACCTCCTGATCAACTCAGCGGCGCTGCGGGCGGCTCTCTGCGAGCAGGGCGTGTATGCCGAGGCCCCCGACGGCCGGCCCGTGTTCGTGCTTCCCTTCGCCGCGGACCTCGTTCTCATCGGCACGACCGACATCCCGTTCACCGGCGATCCCGCGACCGCGCGGGCCGACGCCGCGGAGATCGACTACCTGCTGGCGGCGACGGCCCGGCTATTCCCCGCGGCGGCACCGACGCGCGCGCAGGTGCAGCAGCATTACTGCGGCGTGCGACCGCTGCCCGCGGCCGACGGCGCGGGACCGCCCGCCGCGATCACCCGCCGGCACATGCTCGTGCGTCATCCGGACGCCCCGCTGCCGGCGTGGTCGGTCGTGGGCGGGAAACTGACCACCTGCCGCAGCCTGGCCGAAGCCGCCGCTCGGGACATCCTCCCCGCCGTAGGCCTGCCGGTCCGCGGCTCGTCCCGCGACCGTCCGCTGCCGGGAAGTTTTGCGGTGACACCGCCCGGAGACATGTCGGCGCGGCTTTCCGAGACCGGCACCGCTGGCCCGGACCAGGACGATCTGTTGCACCACACCGCCGCGGCCGCCCGCGCGGCCGGCTTCACCAGCGTTGATGCCGGCCGGGCGTCCGAGGCCCTCGTGTCGCTGTTCGGTAGCCGGGCCCCCGACGTCCTCGCTCCCGATCCGCAGGCGGCGCCGCCGCGGCTGATCGCCGCCACCGCGCTGCCGCTGGCGGCCGTCGGGTTCTGCGTCCGCGAGGAATGGGCCGCGACGCTCGACGACGTCGTCGAACGCCGCCTGCTGCTCGCCTTCGATCCGGCGGTCTCCCTGGCCACGATCGGCGACGTGGCCGGCGAACTGGCCCGGCTCGGCCGGCTCCCGATCAGCCGCATCGCCGCGGCCGCGGCCGACTGTGCGGCGACGCTGCAGGCGAGGTATGACAGGCGGCTCGCCGATCACGAATGTGGTCCTTCCGGAAATTCCATGTGTTCGTGGCAGAACAATGCTGTCTCGCCTGATTGAACCAACGCGGCAAAGGGAGTGCCCCTGCCATGCCGCTGGGCTATGGGAGCAAGCGATGCCATGGATGGCGGAGCGCAGCGGACATGCAGTGAACGCAGGCCGGGACGGCCGGAGAGAACGTCCGGCGGCGTGGCAGGGGCACCCCTGACCCACCGCAAATCGTTGTGGACGAAGAATCTTGATCACCAACGACGACCGGCCCACCGCGGAGAAGCGACCGATGACGAACGTGAACCCCGCCCACGCGAGCTGCGTGCTGGCGATCGACCAGGGCACGACGTCGAGCCGGGCGATCCTCTTCGACGCCCACGGCCTGCCGCTGGCGACCGCGCAGGAGGAATTTCCGCAGCATGCGCGGACCGGCACCGGCTCCGATGGCGAGGATCTCGGCATCGTCGAGCACGACCCCGAGGACATCTGGCGGACCCAGCTCTCCTGTTGCCGCCGCGTCCTCGACACGGCGGCCGTTCGCGCGGCCGACGTCGCCGCGATCGGCGTCACCAACCAGCGTGAGACGACGATCCTTTGGGACCGAGACACCGGCCGGCCCGTCGCGCCGGCGATCGTCTGGCAGAGCCGCGTCTCGGCCCCGATCTGCCGGCGTCTGGAGAAGGAGGGGCTCGGCCCCGAGGTCGCCCGGCGGACCGGCCTGCGGCTCGATCCCTACTTCTCGGCGACGAAGATCGTGCACCTCCTGGAGACGGTGCCGGGGCTGCGCGAGCGGTGCGCCGCCGGGCAGGTGCTCTTCGGCACCGTGGACACGTTCCTGATCTGGCGGCTCACGGGGGGCCGCGTCCACGCGACCGACCCCACCAACGCCAGCCGCACGCTGCTCTACGACATCCACCGCCACGAGTGGAGCGCTGACCTCTGCAAGGCCTGCGGCGTGCCACCGGCGATCCTTCCGGAGGTGCGGCCCTCGAGCGGCGACTTCGGCACGGTCGATGCCGCGCTGCTCGGGGCGCCGATTCCGATCGCGGGCTGCGCCGGCGACCAGCAGGCGGCCGCCTTCGGCCAGGGCTGCGTCACCGACGGCGCGGCGAAGACGACGTACGGCACCGGCGCGTTCCTGATCTTCTCGACCGGCGACCGGCCCGTGGCCAGCGGCCGCGGCCTGCTCACCACGCTCGGCTGCCCGGCCGCGGCGGGGGGCCCGCCGACCTACGCCCTGGAGGGCTCGGTGTTCCTCGCCGGCGGCCTCATCGGCTGGCTACGGGACGGCCTCGGCCTCGTGGCGAAGGCGGCCGACATCGAGCCGCTCGCCGCGGCCGTGCCCGACAGCGGCGGCGTGGTGATCGTGCCCGCGCTCACCGGCCTCGGCGCCCCGCACTGGGATCCGCAGGCCCGCGGCCTGATCATCGGCCTGTCGCGGGCGACGCACCGCGGCCACGTCGCCCGGGCGGCGCTGGAGGCGATCGCCTGTTCAGTGGCCGACGTCGTCGAGTGCATGGAGGCCGACGCGGGGCGGTCGCTCGACCGGCTCCGGGTGGACGGCGGGGCGACCGCCAACGACCTCCTTCTCCAGATCCAGGCCGACGTCCTCGGCCGGCCGGTCGATCGTCCCGCGGTCCTCGAGACGACGGCGCTCGGCGCCGCGCTCTTGGCGGGAATGGCCACCGGCCTGTATGCCGACGCGCAGGCGGTGGCCGCCGCGCGGCTGGTCGCGCGGTCGTTCTTGCCGACGGCCGCCGCGGCCACGCGGCAACGGCTCCGCGACCGCTGGAACGAGGCCGTCAGCCGGAGCCGCGGCTGGGCCGCGGCGCCGGGCCGCAACGCCTGACGAACCGCGGCAGCCGCCCGCGATCAGTACGTGCGCGATCCGGTCGGCGCGGCCTGTTCGGCCCGGGCGATCCGCGTTGTGTATCGCTCCGGATGGGCCTGGAACGCGGCCCGCGTCTCCGGCGACGAGAACAGATACATCCGCGAGTCACACGTCACGCCGAACCGGCGCTGACCCGGCAGGCTGCGTCCCTGCTCGCACGCGATCACGGGGTCGTCACCCGACAGCGCGGGCGCGTAGCGATCGGGATCGGCGAGGAAGGCCTGCTGCTCGGCCGCGCCGGCGAACAGGTAGGTGCGGCCGCGATGGCGGACGCCGTACTGGGCCCGCCCCTCGGCCCACCCGCCCTTCGCCGCCAGCGTCACCGGGCAGTAGCCCTCGAGCCCGAGCGGCATCGACTCATCGGTCGTGCCTTGAGCCTGTGTCTGGGCTTGCGCCTGCGCCGGAGCCTGGATTTGGACTTGGGGCTGTGTCTGCGCAGCCGGCTGGGCCTGCGGCACGGCGGCCGGCGCGGCCGGACGGGGCGCGGCGGCCAACGGCGCCCCCGGCCACTGGGAACGCGCGGGGGGCAGCGTCGGCGGACCGGCCGGCGGCGCCGGCAGGGCAATCGCCGGATCAGTGGTCGGCTTGCGACCGAACCCGGCAAACGGCTTCTGAATGGCCGCGAGGAACTGGGCGCCCGGCGACGGTTTCTTCTCGACGGCCACGGCCTGCGGACCGGCCGCTCCCGTCGGCATGTCCGACACGGAGGCCGTTGACTCGCCGTCACCGCCCGGAGTCACCTGCGAAGCGGTCGCGCCCAGCCACGGTAGTGCGGGAGTCGTCGGTGAAGCGGCCACGGTTGGATTGGTCGGCAGCGGCTCGAGTGTGGGCCGCGTGGCAGGCGGACCCGCGATCGTCGTCGCCAGCGGCGCGAGAGACTGCTCGGCCGGCCAGGCGGGCGGCTTGCGAGAAAACGGCGTGTCCTGCGCCGGCGTGTCCTGCGCCACCGGGTCCTGCGCCCGCTGGAAGCGGTCCGCGGACGGCGGCTGCCCGTAGCCGTCGCCTGGCGGCTGCTGCCAGCCTGCTCCGGCCGACTGCTGATACGCGGCAGCAGTCGCCACCGCGGGTGCCGCGGCGGGCGTGCCACCGCCAATCGGGTCCTCGCTCGCGAAGTCGGAGAGTTGGCGGACCTTGCTCGTGACCAGCGAAATCGACGCGTTCGGCCCGGCGCCGCCGGCCGCGTGCGCGGCACCCGATCGCCGATTCGCATCCTCGAGCCGATCGCGACGCGACGTGGCCTCCTGGGCAGCCTGCGCGGCGGCGACGACGAACTCGGGCGTCGTCGCGGGACACTCGAACGAGGCCAGCACCTCGTCCTGGTCGCCGATCACGGCTGCCGTCGGGACGTGCCGGATGCCGAGCCGCCGGGTCAGGTCCACGTGCTGATCGACGTCGATGATCACCGGCTCGAAGCAGGAAACGACGAGTGCCTTCGCATCGGGCGTGCCGAGCACGGTTTCGGCCACCGCATTCCCTCCCGGCTGCCACGCGGCAGTGAAAATGGCGAGCACAGGCCGGCGGCTCACCCGCGAGGCCTCCCGGGCCCGCGCGAGATCGTCATGCCACGGCGCGGCCCCCGAGACGACCTCCGGCAGCACCAGCAGCCAGGTGAACAACGTCGCCATGGCGGCCCGAAAGACGGCTGGGTGACGAACCCGGAGAGCGGAATTCGGTGTCGCGTCGGTTCGCATCATCGCTGCGGCCTCGGAGCGGGACGGCCGCCGGTGGCGGCCCGGGCGGTTCGGGACTCTTCCTCCTGTATCGGTCGGACCGGTTGCAGGAATCGCGACGAAACGAACAATTCCAGCGGTGAGATGCCTGTCCAGATTGCCCCCAAACCGCCCCGCCCGCCGCGGCCGTCCCCTTTAGCCCGGCACAAGCCCGGTCGCCGACGGGCTGCTTGACAGCCTTGGCGGGGAACGGGATACTTTGGAGGTCGTCGATGAGACGACTCCGCGGAAACCTGATGGTTTTCGGCCGTGGTTCTGCCAGCGGCCTTCGCGGAAGGCTTCGTCGCAAGGTTTCGTCTCGGAATCTCCTGGACGGGTCGCGGCTCGAAGCGCTGGGCGTCACAGGGCGTTCCGGGCGGTCCTGAGAGGGCCGACGGCGCCGGTCCTGCGTTGTCCGCGGTGCCGAGGCCGAACCGGATGTGGAGTGTGACCCGGCGATACCGCCGAGGGGGAAATGTCCCGAGGGAGAAACCCCGGCGGCCTTTCCATGGTTGGTGGCCTGAAACGTGCTTTTCAGCTCGTGCACCGAGTTGGTTCTGGTTTGCCCGGTGAGCCGCTGCGGCGGCTTCCCGACAACATGTCAGCCGTCGCGGCAGGTTGATTCCCGCCGCCCGGCGTCCCGTTCGCGGGATACACAAGTCAAGGCCCCGGTCAGCGGGGTCGAGTGATCGTTGCGTCCGCGCCGTGCGGCCGCCCGAGTGGTCGATTCCCTGCGGAGTTGTTGATTCACCCATGTCGAAACGGAGACGTTCGAGGGGCCGCTCAGGCTATGGCGGCGGCGGTGGACCGGGCGGCCCCGGGGGCCCGGGGGGATTTGGACCCGGTCAAGGCGGGGGCGGCCAGGGCTATGCCGGCGGTGGCGGCGGCGGCGGTGGCGGCGGCGGTGGCGGCGGCGGTGGCGGCGGCTACGGACGGCGGCGCGGTCGCTATCGCCGCGGGGGTGGTGGCGGCGGGCCGATGCCGTCCGGCGCCGGTGCCGTGGACATGGACAGCGAGGGCATGCGGCCGCCGGAGGCCGAGCCCGAGGTGGGAGAGAACGGCGAGCCGATCCCGCTCGAGCCCGGCAGCGGCGTGCTGGAGATGCACCCCAATGGCTACGGGTTCCTGCGCAGCCCCGACACCAACTACACCCGCGAACGGACCGACCCATTTGTGCCGGCGACGATGATCGACCGGTACCGGCTGCGCGAGGGGGTGTTGATCAAGGCGCTCGTGCAACCCGGCCGGCGGCAGCAGGGGCCGCGGGTGCGCGAGATCCAGGAGGTCGAGGGGATGGCCCCGGACCTGTACTCGAACGTGAAGACGTTCGACCAACTCACGCCGATCAACCCGGAAACCTGGCTCCGGCTGGAGACCGGCCAGCAGCCGATCACGACCCGTGTCATGGACCTGCTCACGCCGCTCGGCAAGGGGCAGCGGGCCCTGATCGTGGCCCCGCCACGGACCGGCAAAACCGTGCTCCTGCAGCAGGTGTCGCAGGCGATTTCGACCAATCACCCCGAGCTCAGCCTCGTGATGCTGCTCATCGACGAGCGGCCCGAGGAGGTGACCGACATGCGTCGGTCGGTGAAGGGGGATGTGCTGGCGAGCAGCCTCGACTGCGACGTCGAGAGCCACGTCCGGCTCTCGCAGCTCGTCATCGAGCGGTGCAAGCGGATGGCCGAGGCCGGCAAGGACGTGTTCCTGCTGATGGACTCGATCACCCGCATGGCCCGGGCCTTCAACAAGTGGGTCGGCAACACCGGCCGGACGATGTCGGGAGGCGTGGACATCAAGGCCCTCGACATCCCCAAGAAGCTGTTCGCCACCGCCCGGGTCTTCGAGGAGGGGGGCTCGCTGACGATCGTGGCCACGGCCCTGATCGACACCGGCAGCCGGATGGACGAGCTCATCTTCCAGGAGTTCAAGGGCACCGGAAACATGGAACTGGTGCTCGACCGTAAGCTCGCCGACAGGCGGGTCTGGCCGTCGATCGACATCTCGCAGTCAGGCACGCGTCGCGAGGAGAAACTGCTCGATCCGAACACGCTCCACGCGGTGAACATGCTGCGGAGGACGTTGTCGACGATGCACCACGTGGATGCGATGGAGCAGCTCACGAAGCAGCTGGCGAAGTTCAAGAGCAATCGCGAGTTCATCGCGTTGATCGCCAGTTCGCGGGCCGACGACTGATCCGGCGCGGCCGTCACGCGAACCGAACGTCAGGCCCCGGCACGGGGCTTGGGGATGGCGTCGAGACGCCGCATCCAATAGGCGTACTGCGGGTCGCCTTCGCGAAACGAGAACCGGGCCTCGGGCAGCGCCGCGGCCCGCGGGCCCGCGGCGGCGACGGCCACGACGATCGTGCCGTCGGCCCGCTTCTCGATCGAGAGCCGGTCGGCGGGAATTGCATCCGTTCTGCCGTCGTCAGCCATGGTGCCGTCCGCGATCGGTTCTCGTCGGGCATCGCCCGCCGCAACCGGGGGCATACCACCCGAGTATGTCCACCGCGGGCCGCCGATGCCAGCGGCCGGTCGGCCGCGCCGTTTTGACACGCTTGGAAAACGCTTTCTATACTGCTCCGGTCTCCCGCGTTCAGCAGTTTTCCGGAGCCCGTTCCGCATGGCGCCCTACGCGTCCCTGGCCGACGATTTCTACGTCAACATGAATCTGGCCACGGAGATGGAACTCCCTGCCCAACGGGAGACGATCCTGCACTACTTCGAGCGCGTGCAGAAAAAGTTTCCCACGATGCGAAAGTTCTACTGCCGCGACAAGCGCGACTACGTTCTCGAGGAGGACAAGGAACAGGGCCGCTACCGCTGGGCCGCCGTGGAGTCGAAGCGACTCTGCTCGGGCCAGGTGAATCCGCCGTCGCTGGAGGCGGTGCTGGAGCAGCACCGGCTGGTGCTCGACCTGGCCCCTGCCTTCCTCTCGGTGAGCCCGCTCGACTGCGAGGCGATCGACGTGCTCTTCGGCTTCGACTTCGCGTTTCGTGGCAACCACAACGCCCTCCTCGCCGAGGCCCTCGGCGTCGGCCCCGCCTTCGACCGCTTCGCCGACATTCCCGGCGGCCGGGTGATCAATTTCGAGCCCTCGCTGACCCTGGCGCTCGACGAAGACTGCCGAACCCAGGTCCGCATCAGCACGGAGACGCGAACCAACGCCTTCCAGGTGCGAACGGGGGAGTTCAGCGAGGAGCAACTGAGCGTCTACGTGACGGCCCGGCAATACGGCAGCCTCGACCCCGCCACGACCTATGTCGAGGCGATGGACCGGCTCGCGAAACTGGCCCGCGAGGTGGTCGACACCCACGTGGTGGACCAGATCCTCAGGCCGCTGGCACGGACGATCTCGCTCAAGTAGCGGGCCGCCACAGTCCGGATCGGCGGACGCGTTCCGCAGCCTGCTACCGGCCGACGCGGCCGCGGACCACTTCCATGTTCCGCCGCGAGGGCTCGTGCCGCGGATCCCGCTTCAATGCCTCGGCATACGAGCCGACCGCGGCCGCATACCGGCCCTGACGGGCCTGGGCCACGCCCCTGTTGAACCAGGCACGCACGTCCGCCGGGTCGTGGCGGATCGCCTGGTCGAAGTCGAACTCGGCCTTGCGCGGCTGGTCGGTGGACAGGTAGGCGAGACCGCGGTTGAGGTAGGCCATCGTGAACGTCCGGTCCCGGCGGATCGAGGCCGCGTAGGCGTTGATCGCCTCCAGCGGCCTGCCGAGTTCGACGAGCGTCAGCCCGCGCCACAGTTCCGGCCGCGGGTCATCGTAGGCGATGCCGGCCGCGTCCTCGAAGTCCTCCAGCGCGATCCCGTGGAGGCCAAGGTGGAACCAGGCGATGCCGCGCCGCAGGTAAAGCTCCGGGTCCTGCGGGTCGAGCGCCAGCCCCTTCGAGCAGGCATCGACGCTCCCCTCGAGGTCACCCATGCGGCGCAGCGTCACGCCGAGGGCGAGATAGGCCAGCGTGTACTTCGGGTCGGCCTTGATCGCGTCGCGCAGCATGTCGCGGGCCGCCGCAAGGTTTCCCGCCTTGTCGAGTTTTTCCGCCTCGATCACCAGTTTCTCGGCCGGCGAAGGCTCCCAGCCCTCCTCGCCATCCCGGGGATCGACCCGCAATCGGTCGCCGCGGGGGGGCTTGGTCTTCTCGGCCGGCTCACCCGGCAGCGTCGAGTCGGGAAATGGAACCGGCAGCGTCGGCGCCGGCTTCGGTACCGATGCGGGCGGGACGGGCTTCGATCCGGACTCGGGCGCAACCGGCTTCGGTTCGGGCTTCGGCTCGGTGGACGGTTTCGCCTTCGGCTTTCCAAGCGGGTTGAGTTCGTCGGCGAACGGATCGTCCTCGGGGGCTGCCGACTCCTGGGCGGCAATCCGCTCCGGCAGAAGGCCCGCCGCGGCGACGACGAGACAGGCGGCCATGCAGACCAGCCCCGCGAGCCGCGCCCGACTGCGCGCTCCGGGCCTGTCCCCGGACGGTGCGTCGGGGAAAAAACTCGTGCGACTGCGGGTTGTGGTCTTTGTCATGATCCCTGGAACAGAACCCCAAAAGGTAATTCGGCACATTCCGCTGTCCAATCGGCCAAGGCCCAGTCGCCGCGTCCCTCGCCCGCGCAATCCGCACCATCCCACCCTTCAAACCGCGTCTCTCAGGCCCGCTGGGAGCCCAACAATCCTCCCAATCGCTCCTCGATGCCCTCCCGGATCCGGCCGGCGAACAGCCCGGCCATCCCCGGAACCTGGACCCGGACGACCAGTTCCGTCACCTGGATCTCGACCTCACCGTCGATTTTCATGCCCATCACCGTCAAAAGCAGGCGCAGCCGTTCCTCGCCATCCCAGGTGGCGTCCAGATCGCCGAGTTTCTCGCCGAACTCGTCCCGGGCCCGAACCAGCGCCGCGTCGAGCCGGCGACGCACTTCCTCGCGCCCCAGCTGGTGGGGAACCCGCACCTCGACCGCCTTCACGCTCGCGCTCCGCTGACCTTGCCGCCGAACCCCGCTGCCGCCGGCCGGCAAAGTGTACCCAGCCGGGCCACGCGTTTCCCGGAAATCCGGCCGAACCGCCCCCCGTCACAGGCCGCGGTGCGAAACCCGAGGACGGCGGGTCGGAGGCCGAGGGCGGCGGCAATATGCTCCGCGTCGATGCCGCCCGCCAGGGCGACGGCGAGGCCGGCGTCCCGGGCCGCGGCGTCCCACCTGGGAATACGGCCGGCGAGCGGGGAGTCGCCGGCCCCGCCCCCCTGCTTGTCGCACGTGTCGAAGAGCACGAGCCGGCAGCCGTGCCGGGCGGCAGCCCCGATCACGTCGCAGGGTTCCGGTGCCTGCGCCTGCTCCCAATCGAGGTAGGCCACCGGGACCGGATCGATGCCAGGCTCGAGCCCCGCCACGAACGCGGCCAACATCTGCTCCCAGGTCGGGCCCGATCCTCCCACTCCCGCGAGTCCCACCTTCACCGCGGCCGGCGGGGTGGCATTCGCGGGCAGGAGGCGGAGCACCTCGGACACGTGGGCCAGGATGGATGCCGATCCCTCACGCAGTTCGCCGGCGGCGATCGTCCACGGCCGCCGCCCCACGGTCCCGGCCACCGCGGCAGCCACGGCGGCGTCGGCCCGGCCGAGCGGCCCACGATCTGGTTCCTTGACGTCGATGATCGTCGCCCCGCCGGCGACCGCCGCGGCCGCTTCAGCCGGATCCCGCACGCTCACCAGCAGGCCGCAGGCGAGGTCGTCGGCCGGCTGCCACCAGTCCCGCCGGCTCATCGCGAACACTCCGCGCCGCCACCCGCGGCCGAGCAGCCGCGCTTCGCCTCGAGCAGCCGCCGGGCCACGTCGCGGGCCAGGTCGACCGTCAGCGGCTCGCACCATCTGCCGTCGAACACGACATGGCCGTCCTGCCAACTCCCCCACGCCGCGATGGTCGGCCGCGACTGCCAGGCCGTGGCCCGTTCCGCGATCCGCATCACCAGCGTGGCGACGCGGCCCGCCGGGTCGGGCTCGGCGGCGTCGGTGTCGCCGGCCAGCGGACGCGACCCGAGGAACACGCATTCGACGAACTCCAGCGGCACGTCGTGGGTCGCAAGCGGCGCGAGCCGGACCCGCACCGCCGACCCGCGCACCATGAGCCGCGGCCGGGCTGCGGCCCACGCCAGCGTGCCGGCGGCCACGACGGCCGTGGCGCCCGCCCCGCCCACCGCGATCAGCAGCCGGCGCGGCGCCCCCAGGGCTCCGGCCACGGCCAGGCCGATCCCCGCGGCGGCGGCGGCCAGCAGGACGAGCCCCAGGCCGGGCCGCACGTTGCCGCGCAGCCATGTTTCGCAGCGGCCTGCCGACGCATTCATGGTGACGCTTTCGCAACCGGGCGGACTGGCATACGATCTCGGTTCGCAACCGCTTTCCGGAGGGTCTCGATTCGATGCACGACGCGCACCATGGCAGTCCTTCGGGGTCGTCCGCGCCCCGCCGCGATCCGACCCTCGCCGGCATCGGACTCATCCTCTTCGGCTACGTCGTGGCGGCGGTCGCCGGCTGGCCCCAACATGGTCGTGATTTGCTCGTGCAGGCACAAGCCGCCCACCCGGCCGGACACGCGGCCGCCTCGGCGGACGGCCACGGCACCGACCACCCGGCCGCCGTGCCGGCGACCGGCGGCGACCATGCCGGCGCGGCACACGCCGGCTCCGCCCCGCCCCTCGCCACGGTCCTGCCCTTCGCGTTGCTGCTGGCGGCGATCGCCATCCTCCCGCTCGCCCCTGGCCTGTCGCACTGGTGGGAACACAACTCCAGCAAACTGCTGGTGGCCGGCCTGCTGGCCGCCGTCACGCTCGGTTATTACCTGTTCTTCCACCGCCATTCGGTCGATCTCCACTTCCCAGTCCATGCCGTGGTCGCGCCGGCGGCGGCCGGCCCCTCCTGGGCCACGGCGGCCGCCGTGCTCGCCAATGCCCTGCTCGCCGAATACGTCCCCTTCATCGCGCTGCTGTTCGCGCTCTACGTCATCACCGGTGGCGTGCGGATCGAGGGGGATCTGGCGGCCACGCCGACGACGAATGCCGCCTTCATCGCCGCCGGCGGCCTGGCCGCGAGCTTTATCGGCACCACCGGCGCGGCGATGCTCCTCATCCGGCCGCTCCTCGAGACCAACCGCGAGCGCCGGATCGTCGCCCACACGGTCGTGTTCTTCATCTTCGTCGTCTGCAACTGCGGCGGCCTGCTGCTGCCGATCGGTGACCCGCCGCTGTTTCTCGGCTATCTGGAGGGAGTCGATTTCCTCTGGACGCTGTCGCTCTGGAAGCCGTGGCTGCTCACCAACGGCCTGCTCGTGGCCATTTACTGGGCCTGGGACACGTTCTTCGCCCACCCGCGAGAGCAGGCCCGCGACATCATCCGGGACGAGCGGCTCGCCGGCCCGCTGCGGATCGCCGGGCTGTGGCCCAACGCCCTGCTGATGGCAGGCGTGATCGCCGCCGTCGCCTTCCTCGACCCGTCGAAGGCCGTGCCCGGCACCGGCTGGCATCCGTGGATCTTCCTGCGCGAGGCGGTCCTGCTCGCCCTCGTCGGCTGCTCGCTCGCCTTCGGCAACCCCGAGACCCGCCGCCACAACGGCTTCACCTACGGCGCCATCCTCGAGGTGGCGGCCCTGTTCATCGGGATCTTCATCTGCATGCAGCCCGCGCTCGCCCTGCTCCACGAGCACGGCGCGAGCCTGGGGATCGATTCGCCGCGGGCCTTCTTCTGGGCCACCGGATCCCTGTCGAGCGTGCTCGACAACGCCCCCACGTACCTCGTGTTCTTCAAGGCCGCGGGGATCGACCCCGGTGACGGGCTGACCGACGCCGAGGCGGCCCGCTTGGCCGCGATCAGCCTCGGCGCCGTATTCTTGGGGGCGATGACCTACATCGGCAACGGCCCCAACTTCATGGTCAAGGCGATCGCCGAGCAGACGGGGGTGCGGATGCCGAGCTTTTTCGGCTACGTGCTCTACAGCGTTGCCGTCCTGCTGCCGGTGTTCTTCCTCGTCTCCATGCTCTTCCTGTAACCCCGGCCAGCTCCGCGTGTCCCACGTCCGCAGACCCCGCGACGACTTCGAGGTCGTCTCCACCGTGCCCCAGTTCCACGACCTCGTGGACCGGCTGGCCACCCATCCCCACGTCGCCTTCGACACGGAATTCGTCTCCGAGCACACCTACCGCAGCCAGCTCTGCCTGCTCCAGGTGGCCGCCCCGGACATGCTGGCCGTCATCGACACCCTCGCGGTCCGCGACCTGGAGCCGTTCTGGCGGCTGCTGTCCGAGCCAGGACGGACCACGGTGGTCCATGCCGGACGCGAGGAGATGGGCTTCATCCTCCACGCCATCGGCAGCCGGCCGGCCGACCTGTTCGACGTCCAGGTCGCGGCCGGCCTCGTCGATCACGATTATCCGGCCGGCTACGCTTCGATCGTCCGCCGGTTCCTCGGGCAGGCGACGAGCAAGGGGGAGACGCGGACCGACTGGCGGCAGCGGCCGCTGACGCAGGCCCAGCTGCAGTACGCGGTGGACGACGTCCGCCACCTCGAGGAGCTCTGGCGCCGGCTCCAGCAGCAGCTCGGGACGCTCGGCCGGACGGCGTGGATGGCCGCGGAGATGGCGGCCTGGCAGGACGAGGTCGAGGAGTCGTTCGTCCGCAAGCGCTGGCGCCGGGTGGCGGGGCTCAACGGCCTGTCGCGCCGCGAACTGGCGGTCGCCCGCGAGCTCTGGCACTGGCGGGACGAGATCGCCGAACAGCGCGACATGCCGCCGCGCCGCGTGCTGCGCGACGACCTGCTGGTGGAGCTCTGCAAGCGGAAGAGCGCCGACCCGCAGCAGATCTCGGCGATCCGCGGCATGCAGCGATCCGACCTGCGGCACATTCTGCCCGGTCTGGCGGCGGCCATCGCCCGCGGCCTGGCGTTGTCCGACGACGAGTGCCCCGGCGGCGAGCGGCATCGGGCCCCGCCGCAGCAGCTGGCGGTGCTCGGCCAGTTTCTGGCCACGGCCGTCGCCGGCGTCTGCCGGCAGATGCAGCTGGCGCCGGCCCTCGTCGGCACCGCCTCCGACATGCGCGACCTGCTCGCCTACAAGCTCGGCTACCTGGAAGAGGATCGGGAGCCGCTGCTGGCGACCGGCTGGCGGGCCGAGGCCGTGGGCTCGCTGGTGGACGATCTGCTCGCCGGCCGGGCCAGCCTGCGGATCGGCGACATCCGCGCCCACGACCCGCTGGTGATCGACCGCGACGGCCCCCGGCCCCGCGTCTGACCGCCACGCCGTCATCCACCACCGGCATTCGAGGAGCCCCCATGACCTACGTCGCCGCCGCCGACCGGTATCAGTCGATGCCCTACCGGGCGAGCGGCCGCAGCGGCCTGCGGCTGCCGGCGATCACGCTCGGCCTGTGGCACAACTTCGGCGACACCACGCCCCTGGAGACGCAGCGGGCGATGCTGCGCACCGCGTTCGACCTCGGCATCACCCACTTCGATCTGGCCAACAACTACGGCCCCCCGTACGGCAGCGCTGAAAGCAACTTCGGCACGCACATGCGGCGCGACTTCCGCCCCTACCGGGACGAGCTCCTGATCTCGTCGAAGGCGGGCTGGGACATGTGGCCCGGTCCGTACGGCCAGGGGGGCGGCTGCCGAAAGTACGTCCTCGCCAGCCTCGATCAGAGCCTCGCCCGCATGGGCCTCGACTACGTGGACATCTTCTATTCCCACCGCTTCGACCCCGACACACCCCTCGAGGAGACGATGGGGGCGCTGGAGACCGCGGTGCGGCAGGGGAAGGCGCTGTACGTCGGCATCTCCAGCTACTCCCCAGGCAAGACCCGGGAGGCGGCGGCACTGCTCCGGCAGATGGGCGTGCCTCTGCTCATCCACCAGCCCGCCTACAGCATGCTCAATCGCTGGGTCGAGGCGGAACTCCTCGATACGCTCCGCGCCGAGGGGATCGGATGCATCGCCTTCAGCCCGCTGGCCCAGGGTCTGCTCACCGACAAGTATCTTGCCGGCGCTCCCGCCGACGCGCGGATCAACCGGCCCGGCGGCGGCTCGCTCCGGCCCGAGCACCTGAGCGCCGCGAATCTCGCCCGCGTCCGGGCCCTCACCGACATCGCCCGGGCCCGCGGCCAGTCGCTGGCCCAGATGGCCGTGGCCTGGGTGCTGCGGCAGCCGCAGGTGACGTCGGCGCTGATCGGCGCCAGCCGCCCGGAGCAGATCCGCGAACTGGTGGCCGCGACCGAGCGGACGACGTTCAGCCCCGAGGAACTGCGGGCCATCGACGAGCATGCCGTCGATGGCGGCATCAACCTGTGGCTGAAGCCCTCCACCGACCAGCGGCCGTAGCCGGCGGCGGATCGGACGTCTTCTTCGCGGGGTCCGGCCCGAAAATTCCGCCACCCGGACTGAATGCCGGGGGCGATCATGCCGATTGTAAGGGTGGAGCGGCCGACGGACCGGCCGTCCCGTGACACCAACTCCGGAGAACCGCCACCATGGGCAAGGGCAACAATTCGCAGAAGAACGACAAGAAGAACCTGAAGCCGAAGCAGGATAAGGCGAAGCCCGCCGCCAAGAAGTAGTCCGCGGGCTGGCCGGGGATCGGCGTCCCGTCGTCAGCCATACGACGGGCGCCGGTCGGCCAGTTTTCCGCCGGGACAGCCGGCCCATGGTCGTGGGACTGCCGACCGCGACTCCGTGGGAAGGAGCATGTCCCGAGCCGGGCCCCTCTGCCCGAGCCGGGCGCCGACTACGGCTGCCGGCCCTCGTCACCGGTCGGCCAGCCCCGGAGCGTGGCATGCAGGACGGCCACCTTCCCCATGTAGTGGTCCATGCGAAACGGCCCGGCGGCCTGGACGATGTGCCCGCGGGCCTTCTCGGCATCGCCGGCAGCCTCGTGGAACAGTCCGAGGTACAGGTGCGCGTAGCACATCTGGTTGCGCCGGGCCTCGGCCGGTCCCTTGTCGGCGGCGGCAAGCACGGCCGCCGCGTCGCCGCGGCCGGCGTAGAAGTCGAGGATCTCCCGCATCGGCACCCGCGGGTCCGCGCCGACCGGCAGCAGTTTTTCACGGGCGGCCTTGACGCCCTCGAGCCTTGCGACGCAGAGAAAGTGCCAGGCGGGATTTTCCACGTCGGCGGGGTTCACGGTCCGGTGCCGCTCGAATTGCTTCCGGCCGTCGTCGAAGCGGTCCGCGTAGTACAGGGCCAGCCCCCGTTGCCAGAGTTCCGGCTCCGCCGCGGGAACGGCCGCGACGAGCTGATCGAACACCCGTGCCGACTCGACCGGCTTGGCGTCGAAGAACAGCCGGACGGCCTCGGCGAACAGTTCGCGCGGCTCGGGATCGGCGGCGAAGACGACCGCGGCCACACACAGCCAGAGCGGGGCGACGGCCGGCAGGAATCGGCGCAGGGATCTCATGGGCGACGGTTCCTCCGATTGGAGAGCCAGCGATAGGCGAGCCAGGGATTGCGATCCGTCAATAACCAGCGTGCGTCGCCGATAGCAACCCGCGACAGTCTACCTGAGCGCGGTCAGGCCCGCGGCGGCCCGCAGCCGGTTGAGCTCCGTCCACGCCGCCGGCGACTTTCTGAAGAGCTTCAGCAACTGCGTCGTGGTGACGCCCAAAACAGCGGCCGCAGCGGGCGCGTCGAATCTCCGTGCAGCCAGTTGGTCGAACGCTTCGGCCAGCAGGGCGGGAAAATCGGGATGCCCTGCCGCGATCAGCAGCTGCCGGTCCCGGGTCCGGGACTGCCACAGGCCGGAAGGCCCAAGGCGAGCGGGCGTACGCTGCCCGAGGGCCAGCTTCAGCCGCAGGCGATGCAGGGCCACCGTCCGGTTTTCGGCCTGCGACCGGCGTTCGGAGGCCTCCGCGGAGATCCCCGTCGGGGCATGCACGAGAATGACGGCCGTCTGCGTCTTGTTTCGGTGCTGGCCCCCCGGTCCGGAGCGTCGGGCGTGCGACTCCCCGACCTGCTTCAGCAGATCGCTGCTTGGGAGTGCAGCGGGGTGCACGGTGGCCGATTGGTCGTCAGACATCGAGCCCGTCGCTGCCCCCAACCTCGACATGAGAAGCCGCACCGGCCGCCGCGGGATTCCGGCCACGACACTCTCGAGCACCTGAAGCAACCACCGTTTTTCAGCCACCGGGTGCGCGGGCGATGACCGCGGACGCGAAACGCCCCACCGGACTCAGGCCAGCTTGGGATAGGCCGGCGTGTAGACATGGGAGCGGATCAAGGCCTCCACGTCCGCGGGACGCTCGACGCCGGCGAGGCCGCTGTCGAAGACAAGCCTGGCCACGCGGACCGCGGTCTTGATCTCGGTCTCCAGAATATTGGCCTGGAGAGGATACAGCAGGCCCTGAGCGAGCAGTTCGGGCGACACCTGATCGGCCACGGCCTTGGCCGCCTCGATGAACATCTCGTCGGAGACCCGCCTGGCCTGGGCCGCGTAGATCGCCATGGCGACCGCGGGAAAGATGTAAAAGTTGTTGGCCTGTCCGGGGATGAAGGTCTGCCCCTTGAACTGAACCGGCGGAAACGGCACGCCGGCCGCGTAGATCGCCTTGCCGTTCGACCAGGTGTAGGCCTGCTCGGGCGTGCACTCCGCACAACTGGTGGGATTCGACAGGGCGAGAATGATCGGACGCTCGTTGATCCGGCTCATGGCCTCGACCACTTCCCTGCCAAACGCGCCCCCGATCGTGCTGACCCCGATGATGGCGGTCGGCCTGATGCTTTCGATGGCGGCCACGAAATCCCGCGTGGGTGGATGCGGGTGCGCGTAAGGAACCTGGAAATCGACGAGGTCGGTGCGGGTCGACTCGAGCAGCCCGTTGACATCGAACATCGAGACCCGCGCCCGCGCATCCTCGAGCGACATGCCCTGATCGACGAGGGCCGAGCAGAGCAGGTTGGCCAGTCCGATGCCGGCGGAACCGGCGCCGAGAAACAGGTATTTTTCGTCCTTCAGCCGGGTGCCTTTGAGCCTTGCGGCGTTGATCATCCCGGCGAGCGTGATCCCCGCCGTGCCCTGCACGTCGTCGTTGTAGACGCAGTATTTGTCGCGGTAGCGGGCCAAGAGATGGACGGCATCGACGCCGGTCCAGTCCTCGAAGTGGATGCAGCACTTCGGGAACACTTCCTGCACGGCTTCGACGAACTCGTCGACGAAGGAATACAGGTCTGCCGTGGACGGCCGGCGCTCGCGAAGGCCGAGGTACAGCGGGTCGGCGAGGCATTGCTCGTTGTTGGTGCCGGCGTCGAGATACATCGGCATCAGCACCCGGGGCGGCACGGCCGCCGCCGCCGTATAGAGCTGAAGCTTGCCGATGGGGATGCCCATGCCGTTGGCACCGAGGTCTCCGAGACCGAGGATGCGTCCTCCGTCGGTCACGCAGATGAAGCGAACGTCTTTCTCCGGCCAGTTGCGCAGGATTTCCCTGACTTGGCCGCGTCGCTTGATCGAGAGATACATGCCGCGCGGGCCACGGAAGATGTGCCCGAACTTCAAGCAGGCCTCGCCGATCGTCGGATCATAGACGATGGGCAGAAACCGAGCCGGGTCCGACATCAGCGTGCGATAGAACAGCGTTTCGTCGTGGTCGAGCAGGTTGACCAGATAGACGTAACGGTCGATGTCCGAGGCCTTGTGGCTGAGCTGCAGAAGCACCCGCTGGAGCTGAACGTCCTCGGTTTCCGTCTTGTCGGGCACGAGGCCGACGAGCCCGAGAGCCTGACGCTCGGCCTCGGTGAAGGCGGTGGATTTGTTGAGGGCCGGGTCGTGAAGGAGATCGGCGCCGCGTTTGGTGATGCCGGTGCTCATGATTGGTGCCGAAAGCATCCCGCTCGCGGCGGCCGATGGCAACGGGCCGAGGCGGGCCGCTCTCTCCGCGCCCATGATCCTCACGTACAAGCAGAAGCGGAGGGCACGGGATTCGAACCCGCAACCCCTTTCGGGGCATCTGATTTCGAGTCAGACCGCTAGCCGTTCGCTTACCCTCCGGGGAGGAGTCTATGGCCGGCCCGCCGCCGGCTCAAGATCAGCGGCTCCGCCGTGCCGAACCGGCCGTCTGTGCCGGCTTTCGCGAATGTGCGCGACGTGCCGTACGCGACACCCGATGCCGGAGGCGCCGGCCCGCGGGGCCGCCGCTCGCCGGCGCGGCGGCGTATTGCCGATGGTTGACGCAACAGCGGAATCACCGACGCCTTGGCCGGCCGTCGCGGGTCCGCGAGGAGCGCCCTGACGATGGCAAAGGAAACCTGGCGGCTGGTCACGCGTGGCAGGGACGGGGAACTGGTCATTCACGACTTCGATTCGCCGGAAGGCATCCTCCGAACGCACCTGCAGATCGGCAGCGACGATTGCAGCACCGACCTCGACCTGCGCGGCGCGCCCGTGTTTCGCGCCCTCGTCGGGCCGATCCCCGAGGGCCGGACCGTCGTCCGGTACGAAACGCCCGAAGTCTTCGAGGCCCTGACCAAGGAATGGGCCACGCCACGCCCCCCGCGGCGCCGGTCGCGCAAGACGACGGCGTCCACGCCGACGCCGGAAGCGGGTCATGCCTGACACCGTCTTCGGCCGGATCATCCGCGGCGAGATCCCCGCCCGGATCGAGCACGACGACGACCGCTGCCTGGCGTTCCACGACGTCGCCCCCCAGGCGCCGGTCCACGTGCTCGTGATCCCGAAGCGGCCGATCGCGTCGCTGGCCGAGGCCACCGCCGCGGATGCCGACCTGCTCGGTCACCTCGTCGTCGTGGCCACGCAGCTGGCGGCCCGGCTCGGGCTCGACGGGGGGTACCGGCTGGTCGTCAATTGCGGACCCGACGGCGGCCAGTCGGTCGATCACCTGCACGTCCATCTGCTCGGCGGCCGCCGCCTTGGCTGGCCGCCGGGCTGAAACGGCTCCTGTTCATCGACCGGCCCGGCATCGCGGGCCGCTGATCCGGCGAGCGGCTTCGGCTGCTCAACGCCACCAGCCGCGGACGCGATCGAGGAGTCCCGGCGGCTGCGGCGGTGTCGCCGGCGGCGTCGGCTTCAGCTCCTCGGCGACCCGCGGGACCTCGGCCAGCGGGGCGAACGCGGCGAGAAACCGCGGCCAGTAATCATCGAGGCCGGCCACGCAGCGACCGATGTCGCCGGCCGCTGCCGCCCGCTCGATGTCGGCGATCTGCCGCGACAGCTGGACCCGCTGCGGCTCCTCGAACGCCAGATCGAAGACCCGGACCTCGTCGATCTGCACGGCACCGGGCCCGAGCAGATCGAACCGCACCCGCAGCGACTCGAGGCCGGCGGCCGGCAGGTCCTCGACCGGCAGCACGAACCGGGCCCATTCCTCGGTCAGCGGCCGCCCCCCGGCCAGCCCGCCCACGCCGGCGAACCGGTAGTACTCCCGATCGTCGATCACGCCCTCGAGCGCGAGCCGCAACGGAGGCTGCGGATCACCCCGACCGACCCGCAGCCTGACCGCGATGCACAGCCGGCCCGCGGCCGGCGCGACGAACGGGTTGCTGCGCAGCGTCGCCTGGCCGTGCAACGACGAGAACACGACGCACCGGCCGGGGCCGGATTCCGCGCCGGCCGCCACGCCGGGAGCGAACGCCAGTCCGCCGCGGCGCGGCTCCACGAGCTCCCAGCCCGCGATCGCCCCACCCCGCGGCGGCTGATCGGCTCCGATTTCGAAATCGGGATTGTCGAGCACGGCGAGCGGCGTCGGCGTCTCTAGCGACCGACGCCGGCGACGCAGATCGTCGATACCCGCCATCACGGTCTGCCGCACCCGTTCGTCGTGCTCGACGCGCACCGCTTTGCCATCGATGCCACCTTCGATCACGAGCGTCCGGATACCCCAGGCGTCGATCGACAGCGCTGCGGCGCCGTCAACCGCGGACAGCGTCGCGTCACTCGTCTCGTCGGCAGGATGGACACTGGCGACGCGGGCCGGCAGGAGGATGCGGGCCGGGGCGGCGGTTGCGTTGACCGCCTGAAGCACGAGTCCGTTCGTGCCGCGCAGGCCGCGCAGCACCACCGGGCCGGTGCCGGTGCCGACCGGTTCGGCCCGGCCCGCGGGCAGCGTGGCAAATGCCCGCCGGCCTCGATCGACGCCGGCCGGTGCCTCGAGCGCCAGCCGCATGTCGAACACCGCTTCCGCATCGGCGACGGCGAGCGACTCGGCGAGCGACCGCCGGGCCGCGGCCCCTGCCGGCAGGGCATGCAGGGCGCCACCGTCGGCCGCGGCGCCGCCGAACGGTCCATGCCGCGCAGCCCTGCGAAGGTCGATGTCGAGCGGCTGCTCGATGATCGCCACGCCTCGCCGCCTGGCTTCCGCGGCCGCCTTTAAGATCGGGGCCGCTCGATTCATGGCCACCAACAGCGCCCGATCGACCGTGTCACCGGCCGCGCCGTGCACCTGGGGCGAGACGTAGACGACGCGCGAATCGGTCGTGCTCCGACCGGGATCGAGGCCGATCTCCAGCAGAAGGTCGGAGCCGACCGGCTTCGCCGCGAGCAGGGGCCGAAACCGCGGGGCGAGGTCGCCCGCCACGAACAGCGTCGTCGGGGCCAGATACAGGCTCCAGCCCGGATCGTACTCGGCCAGCAGGCCGGCCAGCCGTCGATGAAACGCGGCCAGTTCGTCGGCCCGCCATGCCAGCCACAGGTCGCGCAGCGACCCCTCGACCATCTCCGCCCGGACCGCGAACCGCTCTGCGCCGCCGGCCTGTTCGGCCACGCCAGCCGCGCGGAGAAAACGGCCGAACGTCTGGTCGTCGAGCCCCCAGGTGACGCCGGGCAGATGCAGCCAGCCGTCGTGCGGGAGCAGCAGCGCCACGCCATCGACGAGCGGCCGACCGCGAAGTCGCCCGGCGAGTTCCCGGACGTGTTCCTCGACCGCCCGCTGCACGCGCGGATCGAGAATGTTGTAGTGGGGCGTGCCGTGGGGGCCTGGACGGGGGCGGCCATCGCGACCGACGCACAACAGCCCGTTACTCCCCTCGCGGCGCAGTTCGCCGTCCAGCGCCGGCAGCGGCGCGTCGAACGACATCGCGGCCACCAGCCGCAGCCCCTCGCTCGCATGCACACGGCAGATCGCGTCGAGCACGTCCCGGGGCGCCGCGGCGAACCCCGCCTCCGCCGCCCCGCCGCCCCAGCGCGGCGCGTGCCGCGTGAGCCGCGACGGCCAGGCTGCGGCTCCATCCGCAAACACCGTCACCATCGCGCCTGCCGCCCGCCGGGCGGCGAGCAGGTCGGCGGCGTGGCGAATGCCGGAAAGATGCGTCCACCAGTCGGCGAACGGCCGGCCGCCGCCCTGCGCAACCCGTTCGAAGCCCCCCCAGCGCGAGAACTCGGGCCGGGGCAGGAACCCGTACACCGGCCGGGTCGCGGCGGGCGCGTCGCGATCCAGGAACGGCAGTCGGCCGGGGCCGGCGAGGATGCGCACCTTGCCGAACACCGCCGGCCGCCGCACCGACGGATTGGAGATCACGACGAGCGGCTGCCTCGTCGTCGGCCAGAACACGAAGCGGTGGCAGCCCGGGCCGACCGCGGCCGTGCCGTACCGTTCGGCTTCCGTCTCGAAGCCGCCGGCGTGGCGGCACTCGACCCCGGTGCCGGCGGCGTCCAGTTCCAGCACCGTGACGCCGATGACCGCCTCCTGGTCCTGGGGAAACTCGACTTCGACGGCCAGTGGCGTGCCCGGCTGCACGCCGGCCACCACGATCCCCTCCCACGACGGCTGTCCGGGCGCGGCTGCGGGCGGCAGCCGCAGCATCGGCCCCAGCGCGTGCGGCTCGACGAGCGAATGGCCGCTGGCGAGCAGGCCGCTCATGCGTGGCACCAGCGCCTGCACCGAACCGGGCATTTGCGGAACTTTCGGCAGTGGCAGGTTTGGCCGCGGCAGCTCGGGCAGCGGAATGGTCGGCAGCTCCGGCAGCGGCACCTGCGGCAGGCCGACTCCCGGCAGCCGACGGAGTCGCTCGAGCAGCCGCGGACTGCCGGGATCGACCTCGTACACGAGCCGCCACTCGTCGGGCGGCCGGGGCCCGATCGGCCGATCCTCGATCGCCGCGAGCTGGATCGTCCGCGCCGCCAGCGGCTTCGACCAGCGCAGCCCGCCGCGTTCGACGGCCTCGATTTCCACGTCGTAGACACCCTCGCGCGGGGGCAGGGCCACGTCGAATGACACCGGCTCGAGCGTCTGGGGGCCGGCGTCCCCTGCCGTGGCCTCGGGCCGCACGGCCCCGCGGGCGAGAATGGTGGCCGCCTGCGACGCGAGCAGTTCCCCCTGCGGCACCGACTTCAACCGCAGCCGCATCTCGATCGCCGACTGGTGGTCGGCCTTGAGAAGCAGAAGCGGCCTGACCAGCAGCCGCACCTGGCTGCCCGGTCGGCGGATCGTCGGATCGGAGATTGGCCCGGTCGCCGTCGCGGCGTCGGGCTCGACGACGACTGCGAGTGCGTCGCCCGGCGCCGACCTGACGGTCAGCCGGTTGCCCTCGGCGTCGAGCGGCTTCTGCACGGACGCGGCGAGCAGCTCGACCACGTCGATCTCGACCACGGCGGAGGGCCGCGCTGCACCGACCGGACCAAGTGCAATCCGCAGCCGACGCCCCCGCCATTCATCGACGACCAGTTCCACGCCGTCGAACGGCACGGGCCGTGGCTCGTGGATCGCAATCGCTCCCCTCTCGTCGTGGGCCATGGCCGCGGCATCGCGGTCCGGACAGAGTGTCCGCCATTCGCCGACTGGCACCGGTGTCTGGGCGGCGTCCGCCACCATGGCGATGCTCCCCGCCCACGCCCGGGGCACGCCGCCGCCCCACTGCACGTGGATGGTCACGGGCCTTTCGTGGACTGGTCGCCGGGCCGGCGCCGGCGGCGTCGCCGGTGCGGCAACCGGCAGCGGCAGGTCACGGGCGGCCGTGACGACGCTGCAGGTCGCCGCCATGACCAGCAGCGCGACACGGGCGCAGACTCTGCATGTCACGACCATCGCGGACTCGTTGGGGAGGCCCGTCGCCGGAGGCCGGCGCGGGGCGGGGATGGTAGCGGCCGTGCACGGACCGGGCAAAGCGTCTTTGACCGGGAAAAACCGCTCCCAGTCGCGTCAGGCCGTCAGCCGGCGCCACGCGCCGGCGGCGACAGGGGCTGGCTCATGGCCCGCGGTTCATCCCCCTGCTCGAACGCGTCCCAGACGCCCAGCAGTTCCTCGGCCACCGCGGGACAGCGATCGGCGACGTCGCAGAGATCGAAGAAGTCGTCCGGCTTGTGGAACAGCCGTGCGGCCGGTCGCGGGCCGGTCGGCGGCCGCGGCGCGACGAGCAGCCAGCCGGCGGTGACGACCGCGCCACCGGCCGAGCCCCCCACGATCACGCGGTCACGGGCGGGCGAGGACCACGAATCGAACAGGCCCGCCAGGCTTCGCGCCTGCGCGGCCGCTGCCGAAGGTGCCCCGCCGGCGACGAGATCGCCGAGCGTCGCACCGAGATCGGCGGGCGTGACGAGTCCGCCGTAACGCTGCGCCGCCATCCGGCCCGACGCATCCACCAGAATCGCGGGCAGGTGCACCAACTCGCCATACGGCGGGAGCGGTCCGGGGCCGACACGACCATGCAGGCCGAGCGGGAGTCCGCGGATGCCCGCTACGAGCACCGCGCGGTCCCGCGCCGCCGGCAGCGCAAGCAGCGCCCCGAGACAGCGGTCGAGCATCGTGAGTTGGCCGGCGAACGCCTGGCGCACCCCGACGAGCAGGTCGGGATCGGTGTCCGCAGCGACGGCAAAATCCGGAACGGCAGCCCCCGCCGGCGGCGGCGGATCCTCCGGATCGACGTAGGCGTCACGAAACTCCTCCGGCGCGTCCCAGGCGACGCCGAGACCGGCGACGTGGCACCACAGTCCGGCCTGCGGCCGGGAGGCGAGCATCTCGGCCGCCACCGCGAACAGCCTTCCGAGGCTGGTTTCCTCCACCGTCGCGGCGCACGCGGCCGTCGGCCGGGCTTCGACCAGCCGCACCGTCGCGACGGACGCCGCGAGCGGCCCGCCGGCGACCGCGGCGTCGTCGCTGACGAGGGTCATCTCCAGCCCCTCAGCCCTGGCCGCCGCCAGCCAGCCGGCCAGTTGGCCGAGCGTTTCGTGCGCGTCATCGACCGTGGCGATCACCCTGTCGAACACCACGCCGCGACCGGCGAAGTCGTCGAGGGCCGGCATCGCCACCCAGCTGCAGCCGTAGGCCGGGAGCATCCAGGCCGGGAGCCGGTCGATCGTCACGAGCAGGGGTGGAGCCGACCGGGTCATCTGGATTCCTGACTCAGGGCTGAGCCGCCATAACGATCGGCAAGGCGCGGCACCGCGAATCCGCCGCCCGATGACGTGCGACATTCGGAGGCCATGGCGGCCGCCCGCGGATTTTCTCGATCGGCCTCGGCCGGCACAAGGGCGTCGGCTGCCGGCGGGATGCAGCCGTCAATGACCGGCGAACACCTCGGCTCCAGCCGCACACGCGGCCTGTGGTGAGGCACCCTGTTCTTAAACCCTCATATCCCCTGGTACAGGAAATCCAACCCGGTCACTGGGTCCCAGCCGGGGGTGAAATCTTCGGTGTGCATAACAGCTGCCTTCAGCAGATCGCAGCCAATCGATTCTCAACTCCGCAAGACGTCATCGCGATTCTGCTGCAAGGCTTTGTTAGGCATCCTCTACCAAGGCCAAGAACCGAGCGACTGCCGCCACGCCATACAACGGCTGCCGCCATTGCCTCCCTTTGGCGAATAGCCGCCCTGGCTCAAGGCCGGCTTGACGCAGGAGGCGACGAATTTCGGCCAACTCAGCTCTGGAGTTCGCGACCAATCGGACTTCAGCTCCTTTCTTATAGAGCTGCCCTTCCTCGGCGCGCCGAAC
>JBIKKQ010000064.1:0-17451 GCA_044360305.1 Pirellulales bacterium | reverse complement strand
TCCTTCAGGGCCTCGACGGGCGCACCGGTGAGCTTTTTGCGGTTGACGAAGATCGTCCCCTTGTCCCCCTCGATGAGCACGCCGTTGTCGGTGTCGTGACGGATGATGACCTGCGTCTCGCCCGGAAAATCGACCGTGAACAGGAACTCCGTCGCGGTGTTGAACCGGTCGGTCTGCACCGGCATCCCGTCCTTGAACTCGACCGGGTGCGTGGCCGTGCCCCGGATGCCCGTCGGCCCGGCCGTCTGGCCGTTGAGGGCCAGGGCCCAGATCGCGATGTCGACATGGTGGGCGCCCCAGTCGGTGAGCTTGCCGCCCGAATATTCGTACCACCAGCGGAAGTCGTTGTGGCCGTTCCGCCTGGTGGGCTTCTGCTCCTTCCCCTCTTTGTCGACGAACGGCGGCAGTTCCAGATAGCGGTATTCGGCCCGGGGCGCCGGCCCGAGCCAGCGGTCCCAGTTCAGGTCCTGCGGGGGTGTCACGGCCGGCAGTGCCGGGCTGGAGGGCGCGGCGCCGATCGCGGTCTGGATGCACCTGATCCGTCCCAGCCGCCCCTCCGCGACCAGCGCCAGCGCGGTCACGAACAGGGCGAACGTGCTGCGCTGCTGGGTGCCGACCTGCACGACCCGCCCCGTCTGCCGCTGCACGCGGCGAATCAGTTTCCCCTCGTCGATCGTCAGCGTCAGCGGCTTCTCGCAATACACGTCCTTGCCGGCGAGCATGGCCTCGACGACGATCTTCGCATGCCAGTGGTCGGGCGTGGCGACGTGGATCACGTCGATGTCTCTGCGGTCGAGGAGCCGGCGGTAGTCGTCGGTGAGCATCGCCTTGCCGGCGCCGAACTTTTCGTTGAACGATGCGGCCCGGCCCGCGTCGACGTCGGCGATCGCCACCAGGTCGATCCACTCCTTCGCGACGTCGATGTTGGCGTGGGCGATCCCTCCCGCACCGACGAGGCCGAGGGCGAAGCGGCCGTTCCTGGCCCGCGTCTCGTCGGCCAGCGTCCGCGACGCGGAGTGGAAGTAGGGCACGGCGCCGGCAGCCAGCGTGACGGACGACGAGAGGAAACCACGGCGAGTGGCGTTCATGACGCGGGCCTCGGACATGGGGGCGTTGGGGCCAAAAGACGGATTTTCCACCAGCATACCGCGCCCGACATCCGCCGGGAGTCTGGCCGTGACGCGCCGCTGCGGGACGGCGGACATGAGGCCGGGCCGCGGACGGCGCCGCCGGCTGGCAATCGGGCCACCCCACGGGAGAATGGGAGCGGGCTTCAGACTTCACGCCCCCGCGGACCTCGGGCACCATGTTCGGCTGGATCGAAACCATCACCGGCGGCTCACAGGCCATCTCGGCATCCACGTGGCGGGCCGTGCGCGAGATCGAGGAACTCGCTCCGAAGATGGAGGGGCTCGACGACGTCGCCCTGCGCCGGCTCGGCCGGGCGCTCTCCTACCGGGGGATGGCCGGCGAACCCGCCGACACGCTCCTGATCGAGAGTTTCGCGGCGACCCGCGAGGCGGGCCGCCGCCGGCTCGGCATGCGGCACTACGACGTCCAACTGCTGGCCGGAATCGCCCTCGTCCACGGCGCGATCGTCGAGATGCAGACCGGCGAGGGGAAGACGCTCGTGGCCACGCTGCCGCTGGTGCTTCACGCCCTGGCCGGCAAGGGGGCGCACCTTGCCACGGTCAACGACTACCTCGCCCGCCGCGACGCCGAGTGGATGACGCCGATCTACGAGGCCCTCGGGCTGTCCGTCGGCATCGTCGAGTCGCAGATGGATTTCGACGACCGGCGCCGGGCCTATGCCTGCGACGTCACCTACGGCACGGCCAAGGAGTTCGGCTTCGACTTCCTCAAGGACAGGCTGCTGTCCCGTGAGCTCGTCGAGGGCCGCGGCGACCTTGCCGCGCGACTGGCGGGCGAGGCCGGCAGCTCGGCGACCCGGCCGCTGCAGCGGCCCTACTGGTTCGCGCTCGTGGACGAGGCCGACAACGTCCTCATCGACGAGGCCCGGACCCCGCTGATCATCGCCTCTCCGCCGGGCGCCGCGCAGGCGGCCGCCCAAGCGCTGTTCCAGTTCGCAGCCCAGGCCGCCGCCGAGCTCGCGCCCGACCGCGACTTCGAGAAGGACGTGCAGAAGCAGAGCTGCGAGCTGCTCGGGCCGGGCCGGAGCCGGGTGCGGGCGCTCGGCCGGCCGCCGGAACTGGAGGCCACCAGCCTGCTGGCGATCTACGAGGCCGTCGAACGCGCCCTCCGCGCCCGGGAGTTCTTCCGGCGCGACCGGCAGTACGTCGTCCGCGACGGCAAGGTGGTGATCATCGACGAGTTCACCGGCCGGGCGGCGGAGGGGCGGACGTGGCGCGACGGTCTCCACCAGGCCGTCGAGGCCCAGGAACAGCTCGAGGCCACGGTGGCCTCGGGCCACGCGGCCCGGATCACGATCCAGGACCTGTTCGCCCGCTGGCCGCACATCGCCGGCATGACGGGGACGATCGCCACCAGCGCCCGCGAACTGGCCCGCACCTACGACGTCGCCGTGGCCGTCGTCCCCACCCACCGGCCCGCGATCCGGCGTCGGCTCCCGACCGTCGTCTGCGCCGACTATGCGGAGAAGCTCGCCCGGATCGTCGCCGAGGTCGGCGAACTGCACGCCGTCGGCCGGCCGGTGCTGATCGGCACGCGGTCGATCGACAAGTCGGAGGATCTCTCCCGGCTGCTCACGGAGGCCGGGCTGGTCCACACCGTCCTCAACGCCCGGCACATCGCCCAGGAGGCGGAAATCGTCGCCCAGGCCGGGCAGCGCGGCCAGATCACCGTGTCGACCAACATGGCGGGCCGCGGCACCGACATCCGGCTCGGTGATGGCGTGGCCGAACTCGGCGGCCTGCACGTCGTCTGCACCGAACTGCACGACTCGGCGCGGATCGACCGCCAGCTCGTCGGCCGCTGCGGCCGCCAGGGGGATCCGGGAACGTGGCGGCAGTACCTCGCGGCCGACGACGACATTCTCGTAGCCGGCTTCGGGCCGCGCCGGGCCGGGCGGATTGCCGCCCGCCTGCGCCGCGGGCTTGCCGGCGATCCCGAGCGGATGGGGGCGGTCTTCCGCCGCGCCCAGCGGCTGGTCGAGGCCCGCCATGCCCGGCAGCGCCGCGTGCTCGAATACATCGAGCGGCAGCGGGCCGAGGCCCACGTGCAGATGAGCCAGGATCCGTACCTCGATGCCGCCAGCTGAGCCGACACCAACCCGCCTCGCGCCGCGACGTTCAGCCTTGCCGCCGCCAGATCCGCCGCATCTTGGAGGCGAGCTTCTCGCGGGATGTGCCCGGTGCGGCCGCCTCGCCCGCCGCCGACCGGACCGTCGGCCGCCAGCGCCGCTCGCGCACGATCTCCGGAGTCGGCCGCGCCCAGGCATTGTCGGCGGCGGGATAGCGGTCGGTCTTGCGCAGCGCCAGATGGACGGAGCCGAACGTGTAGCCCTGCTGTTCGAGGAGGATGTGGGGATAAACCGACCACGTCACCTCGCCGACCCGCGGCCGGTCCCCCTGGGCCTTGATCGTGGCCTGGATCTCGTCGACGTAGAACGACAGCGGTCGCACCGTGGCCCGGGTCCGCTCCGAGACCGCGGCCGAAAAATCGTCCACCGGCTCGAGGCCGCTCGCCTCGACGACGTATTTCCGCAACTGCTCGGCCGAGAACAGCACGAGCCCCGGCCACTCCACGGCGGGCGTCGGCCCGGCCACGCAGAATTCCGTCGATACCGTCATGATGCCGCCGGGCTTGAGCACGCGGCCCATCTCGTAGGCGCTGAACGCCGCATCCTCGAGCCCGCCGAAGTGTTCGATCGATCCCGACGAGAAAATGCCGTCGAAGGTGTCGTCGGGGTAGTTGAGGAACCGTCCATCCATGTGCTGCACGACCAGCCGGCGTTCGTCGAACGGGAATGGCGCGAACGCCTCCGGATCCCAGAGCATCCGCGTCGGGGCGAACGAACTCCACTGGTCCTGCTGGATATAGACGTCGGTCGCGAACACCATCCGCGCGAACCTGGTCAGGTGGAAGATCGTCGACTCGGTGCCGGCGCCGACGCCGAGGAGCAGGCTCCGGTCGTGCAGCGCGCCGAACTGCCGCAGGCCGCGCACCGCCATGCCGATCTCCCAGTACTTGCGGTACTCCTTGCCGAGGGGGAACCCGGCCCCGTGCCGCTCGGCGTCGGCGGCGAAGATCTCGCGGATCGTCGCCGCCAGTTCGGCGTCGGCGAAGTCCTCGACCTCGCACAGCTTGTTGTGTCCCAGTGGCATGGTTCGTCCCTCCGTTGGTTGTCGTCGTCCGCGGCCGGAGCGGGTCAGCCCGGTCCACCCCCAAGTTGCCGGACCACCCGGGCAACTTCACGGCGAATCTTGCCGAGTGTCGTCAACAGCCGTCGCTGCGTCGCGGCCTCGGCCCGCCCCGGCGTCTCCACGAACTGGTCCTCCCGGGTGAAATGCCGGCTGAACCAGCCTCGATCGACGCCGTAGGTCGTGGCGGACGACCACGGATTCATCCGCGGCGGCAGGCCGCGGTCGCGGAACGCCCGGCCCAGTTCGACGTCCTCGGCCTCGCACCAGAAGAGCAGGTCGTTGAAGCGGATCTGCCGCAGCGCCCGGGTCTTGGCGACGATCAGGCCGCCGCCGACGAACTGCAGCGGCCAGAGCGAGTTCGCCGTGGCGCAATCGATGACCGTCGCGGAGCCGACCAGCGCGTGTCCGGGCAGAGCACAGTAGGCGGGAAACGGGTGGCCGTCGTCGTACCACTGCGCGACGGCGACCAGGTCGAAGTCGTAGCCGAACGTCTCGAAGCCGGCGAGGAAGCCCGGGTCGAGCGTGTAGCGGTCGTGGGCGATGAGCAGGTTTGCGTGACTGGCCGCGGCGGCGATGTCGTTCTTCTTCCGGGAGATCTCCGCGACGTCATCGCGATACCGGCGGTCCTCGACCCGGACGCCGAACGGGGCGTAGGCGTCATTGATCGGCCCCCAGACGAGGATCTCGTGCTCGTGGCTCGGATCCTGGCAGCGGATCGACTGCAGGAACCGGACGACCATGTCGGGCTTGCGTCCCTGCGTGACCACGGCGAACGTCCAGCGACGGTCGCGTTGATCCTCCAGCCGCTGTCGCTCGATCGACAATTCGACGAACTGCTCGCCGTCGATGCTCCACTGCCGGCCGACGCCGGCCACGGTGTCGAGCCGCCGGCCGACGACGTGCTTCAGGCTGACGACCGACAGCTCCGCCGTCTCCCGAAAGCGGACGACGATCCGGCCGTGGCTGCCGAGCAGCCGGATCATCTCGTCAATGACGAGCTCGAACCGGCCGCCACCATGGTCCGAGAGCGGCGTCTCCACGTGCCAGACGGAGTCGAACGTGCCGTGCAGGTCGCCCGGCAGGCGGGCATTCGTGCACCCCGCGAAGTCGAGCGGAACGGCGGAGAACGGCGCGGCCCGGCCGATCCAGGCATGCCGGCCCTGTGGCGGAAACAGGTCCGCGATCTCGTACACGCGCCCATCGGTCGCCGCGCGGGTCGCCGCCATCGTCTGCGCTTCTCCTTGCATCGCGGCCGGACGCGTCGGCCCGTCAGGCGGCCCGGGCGGCGAGCGGATGCCCGCGCACGAGCTGGAAGCCGTCGGTGATGTTCGCCGGATAGGAGAGCGGCATCCGCAGCCCGGGCTCCTCGCGCCGGTAGTAGAACCGGTTCAGACCGTCGAACAGGCCGAACTCGTAGCCGTTGCCGAGCAGCAACTCCTCCCAGCCGAACCAGGTCGGTTCGTAGGAATGGATGTCGCAGCCTGGCAGCTTCGGCTTGATCGCCTCGAGGAGGATCACCCGCGGCCGGAACGACTGCCATTCGCCCCCCAGCAGCACGTCCCGTTCGGCGCCCTCGACGTCGATCTTCAGGAACTGGATCTCCTCCCCGGCCAGTTGCCGCGTGACCTCCGCCAGGGTCATCATCTTCACCGTCCGCGTCGTCCGCTTGAAGCCGAGGGTCGCCAGCGCGCGGGGGTCGAACGTCTCGCGGAAGGTGGACAGCCCCGAGTCGCCCCATTCGTTGAATTCGACGACGCCCGGCGACTGCCCGAGGACGACGTTGAGGTTCCAGTCGCGTGGCCGCTGCTTCTCGAAGGCGGCATGGAACCGCTGCACAGGCTCGACGTTCACGCCCGACCAGCCGCGGTCGTAGAAGTGCTTGGTCACCGAGTCCTGGACCGGGTCGTAGGCGCCGACGTCGATGTACCGGCCGACCGGGACGTCGTGGCACACGCGGTTGAGAACCACGTCCTCGAAATTCTGGGCGTACGAGATCACGCGCGAGCCTCCGCGGCAGGGGATGGACGAGCCGGTCGCCGCAGACGCGGGTTGCGCCCGGGCGGGAGGATCCGGCCGGCGCGGCACACGCCGGGGCGGCACCGCGACCGGGGGGATGCTAAACGATCGCGCCGTGCGTCACCAAGGCGAGTTTCGCCCGCGGCCCGGCCCCGGAAACCCACCGCGAGGAGCCCGTTCACGGGGCCTTTGGCCCGAGCCGCGACATCCGCGTGCAGATCTCGATCAGTTCCCGGGCAGCGTCGTCCCAGGTCGCGAGCGCGGCCCGGCCCGGCCGGGCCCGGGGCCGCTCCGCCGCACCGGTCGCCGCGTCCTCGAGCACCAGGCTGGCGAGCTGCCCGGGGTCGTCCGGGTCGAAGAACCGACAGTCGGGCCCGGCCACCTCGCGGTGCGCGGGAATGTCGCTGGCCAGCACCCGCAGCCCGTCCCGCTCCGCCTCGATGATCGGCAGGCCGAAGCCCTCGGCCCGCGACGCCATCACCAGTCCGTCGGCCCGGGCGTAAGCCCCGCTCAGCTCGGCATCGTTGACGTCGGAAAACAGCCACAGCCGCCGGCCGTGCTCCGCGTGGGAGCGAATGGCGGCGCCGATCTCGTCGCCTCCCCAGCCGGGACGACCGATGACGACGAGCGTGGCGTCGGCGCCAGCCGACCAGACCCGTTCGAACGCGTCGAGCAGCAGGCGATGGTTCTTGCGCGGCTCGAGCGTGCCCACGGCGAGGTACACCGGACCGGACCGGGCCGCGAAGACCGCATCCACCTCCGCCCGCACCGGCACGGAGCCATGCCCCTGCTTCCGCACGCCGCAGCTGAGCGTGATGTGGCCGATGCGTTCCGGTGCGACGGACAGGCCGTGCTCCGCGAGATACGCCGCCAGGTCGGCCGCCGTCGCCCGCGAGATGCCGACGAAAAAGTCGATGGCACCGAAGCTCTCGCTCACCCAGCGGCGCAGGACCGCCTCGTTGTTCGGCTCCGACAGCCCGGAAAACCGCAGCGGGATCAGGTCGTAGACGAGCCAGCCGACGACGGCGCCACGGTTGCGCGCCTTGCGCAGCGTCGGGATCATCGGATAGGGCCAGCAGACATCGGGCAGGAAGAGCACGTCGCCGGGCCGGAAGCGGATCTTCGCCACCTCGCGGTTCCAGCGATCGGCCAGCCGGTCGCGCCAGCCGCGGCCGGAACGGAGACGACAGCCCGGCGGCAGCCCCGCCCGTTCGTGGCTGCGGCGCAGCGGGGCGAACTGGTTGCGCCGCGTCACCGCATGCACCGCCCGGCAGCGGATGCCGCGCGTCGGCGCCGCCTCCAGGCAGGCGCAGGCCAGACTCCGGGCCACCCGCTGGATGCCGGTGTTCCACTCCGTCGAGGTACTGGAGGTGACGTCGAGCAGCAGGCGTTTCATGGTCCAGCGTCCTGAACGTTCTCGTCGCGGCCCGATCCGGCGATCGCCAGGTCGGCTGCCGCGCCGTCGGCCCCGGGGAGCGCCGCCGCCAGCGCCGCCAACACGTGCCGGTCGCCGAACCGCTCCCGGGCCCAGCGCTGCAGGCCGGCGTGGTCGAACGGTTCCGCGACCATGCGGCCGACCGCGGCCCCCGATTCCGCATGGTCCGCGGCGACGAACCCGCTTCCCGGGCCGACGAGGTCGGACATCGGCTGCCTGTCGCGGGTCAGCACCCGGCAGCCGCAGTACTGCGCCTCGAGGATCGGCAGGCCCAGCCCCTCGTCGTAGGAGGGAAACAGCAGCGCCTTGGCCTCGAGGAACAGCCGCTTCACGGTCGCGGCCGCGGCGTGCGGATACCACTCGACGTGCCGGACGTGCAGGCCGCGGAAGAACTCCCGCAGGTCGCTGCCTGAGCAGCGCACGCCTCCGTAGATGGACACCGTGTCGATCGTCTCCCGGGCCGCGTTGAGGATCGCGGGAATGACGTCGGCACCCTTGCGCCGGTCGAACGGCCCCGCCAGCACGACCCGCCGGCCGCGGTCGTCGCCCGCCGTCGGCACCGCGGCGTAGGCCGCGGGGAGCAGCGGCGGCAGCGCGATCACGCGGGCCGCGGCCGCCGCGAACGCGGCCGCGTAGTCGTCGGCCACCCGCGGGCTGATCGCGAGGATGGCGTCGCAGTGATCGCGGTAATGGACGAACCCGCGCCGATGCTGGGCGGCGAACTCCACCGGCTTCTGCCCCGGGGGCATCGAGAACACGTACTGGTTCGGCACCAGGTCGTAGACGATACCCAGCACCCGTGGCGCCGGCAGCCTGGACTCGAAGTCCACCAGCCAGGGGTTGCTGATGATGATGGCGTCGTATCCTTCGGCGGCGAGATCGGTGCCGATGGCGGCGCGCCAGCAGTCCACATGGGCGGCCTGGCCGCGCCGGTGGGCGCCGGACACCTGGGGAATCAGGGCCGCCGGCGTCCCGGCGATGACGGTTTCCCCCGCGCCGTCCCCCGGTTCGGCGCCGGGCTGCGGGGCGAGATGGAACCAGTGCCGTTCGCCCCCCGGCCCGCGGACAAACGTCACCCAATCCACCCGTTGACGCCGGGCGAGGAGCGCGTGCAGCGCGAACAGGTAGTTGCGCACGCCCACGTGCCGGCGCATGAACTCCGGCTCGACGATGATGGCGATTTTCTGCTGCATGCTGCCGGACGGTGCCCGGCCGCGGATCGGGTGGCACCGGGATGCGAGGGTAGTCCGCGCGGCACGAACCCTGCAATCGCCGCTCCCGCCCCCCGACGACGGTCGGCGCTGTTGACGGCCGGGGCCGCGGTGTGTGACCCTGCTGGAGGAGGTGGCCGATGAGCGTCGCGAGTCGCGGGTTCCTGCGCATCCTGTGTGTCGCCACCGGCCTGACGGCCGTCGCGGCGTTCGCCCAGCCTGGTGCGGAGCCCAACTCCCGATCCGAACCAGGGGCAGGGAACGAAAAGCCGGTCGTCGAGTCGCCGGTCGTGGTGGATGGCGCCGCTCCCCCCGTCCAGCCGATTGCGCCACCGCCGCGGCAGCCGGCCGCCGACGGCACGACTTCGGTGATCGTTCCGAGCCAGCCAGACGTGCCCCCGGCCCGGACGGCGGGCGAAGCAGCCGCCGTTCCCGCCGTCGGCCCGGCCGGCGAACTGCTGGCTCATGCGTTCGCTCCTCCGCAGCCAAGGCCCGAAGACGGACCGCAACAGCGGCCCCGGCCCCTTCCCCTGCTCGAGGCCCTCGACCGGTCTGGCGACCGCGCCCGTCGCCTGTGGATCACGCAGGCCTATTGGAAGGTGGCGGCGGACTTCGCCCGCGTCCGCTGGGCGGCAGAGGCCGTCGAGCGGCTCGAACTTGTGGCGGCCGGCGGCGATCCGCACGACCGGGCCGCGCTCGACGTGGCGACGGCCGCGGCCCGGGCGGACCTTGCCGAGGCCCGGGCCCAGCTCGGCGGCGCACAACAGGAGCTCATTGATCTCACGCGGATCCCCGCCGCGGAGCCGCCGCCATGGCCGGCAGACAGGCCCCTCGTCGTCCCCTACCAGACCCACTTCGAAACCATCTTCGCCAACCGCGTCGCCACCGGCCGCGTCCGGGCGATCGTGCGCACGCTCCCGGCGCGGCACGAGGCGGTCGAGACGCGTGGCCTGGCCATCCGCGCGGCGGAGAAGGCGGTGGCGATGGCCGAGACGGACCACGCCAAGGGCCGCCGGCCGATCGAGGCGGTCATCGACGCCCACAGGGCGCTGGTCGCCCAGCAGCGCGACTTCGTCCGCGCGGTGCAGGCCTACAACCTCGACATCGCGGAGTACGCGATGGCGGTCGGTGACCTGTCGATGACCGACGAGCAGTTCGCCCGAATGCTCGTCGGCACCCCGCTGCCCTGGCAGCCGCCGGCCGGTGCCGCGGCCCCGTGATACGATCGCGGACATGAACGCCCTCCCCGCGCCCGTCAGGCCGCTCGCCATCGGCCCGGTCATCGTCGATCCGCCGCTGCTCCAGGCGCCGATGGCCGGCTACACGAACTTCGCCTACCGGCAGGTGGTCCGGGAATTCGGCGGCGCCGGCCTGCTGGCCACCGAGATGATCGCCGCCCGCAGCGCGATGTGGCTGGAAACCAACAAGGGGGAGCACCCGGACCGGCTGTGGGGCGTCCGCGACGAACCGCGGCCACTCGCCGTGCAGATGTGGGACAACGACCCGGACAACCTCGCCCAGGTGGGACGGCGGCTGGCCCGCGACTTTCGCGTCAGCGTCGTGGACCTGAACTTCGGCTGCCCGGTCCGGCAGGTGACGGAGAAGGCCCACAGCGGCTCGTGGCTGCTACGCGATCCCGACCGCGTCGGCACCATCGTCCGGCGGGTGGTCGAGGCCTGTGACGGCGTGCCCGTCACGGCCAAGATCCGCCTCGGCTGCGCGGAGACCTGCCGCACGGCCATCGAGGTCGCCCAGCGGATCGAGGAGGCCGGGGCGTCGTGCCTGACGGTGCATGGCCGGGTGGCGGCGCAGTTCTTCAAGGGCCGCGCCGACTGGGAGGCGATCGCGCAGGTCAAACGCAGCGTCTCCCGGATGCCGGTGGTCGGCAACGGCGACATCGACTCCGCGGAAACGGCCCTCGCCCGGCTGCGCGACAGCGGCGTGGACGGCGTGATGATCGCACGCGAGGCCGTTGCCCGGCCGTGGATCTTCGCCCAGGCGGCCGCCCTGCTGCGCGGCGAGACGCCCCCCGCCGATCCGTCGCTGGCGGAGCAACGGGAGATCGTGCTCCACCACTACGACCTCGTCTGCCGGAGGTTCGGCGTGGAACGGGGCACGCTGCTGATGCGCAAGTTCGCCTGCAGTTACGCCCAGGGCCTGCCCGGCGCCCGGGAGTTTCGCGGCCGCGTCTCCCGCGTGACCACGCAGGGGGAGTTTCTGGAGGTGGTGCGGGGGTTTTTCCCGACGCTCGAGACGGCCGCCGACGACACCGGTCGTGCCGCCCAGACGGCAATCGACTCTTTTTCGCATGGCCAGTTGTCGAAATCAGCCGCAGCGGTAGAATGCGAATGAACTTCGATCCCGATGGCGGCCTAACCGCCGTGATGCGAACCCGGCCATGCCCCAGCCCATCCCTACGGAACCAAACCGCGCGACCGACGCGGCTGTGATCGAATTGCTCCGGGTGGATTCGGCACTGGGGATCGCCGAACTCGCGGCGTCGCTGGGCGTGACGGCGACGGCCGTCCGGCAGCGACTCGACCGGCTCATGAAGGGCGGCCTCGTGGAGCGATCGACGATCGCCCGGCCCCGCGGCCGCCCCGCCCACGTCTACCGCCTGACCGCCGCCGGCCGAAAATCGGGCGGAGACAACTTCCGCGATCTGGCGCTGGTCCTATGGCGGGAGATTCGCGGCGTTCGGGAGCCGTCCGTCCGGCAGGGCCTGCTTGCCAGGATCGGATCCGCTCTCGCCGACCAGTATCGCCCCGAGGTCCGCGGCGAAACGGTCGCCGATCGGCTCGAAAGCGTGGCAGGCCTGATGCGACGCCGGGCAATTTCCTGCGGCGTGGAGCCCTCCGGCCCGGGCCGGCACGACCTCCCGGTTCTCGCCAGTTATGCCTGTCCTTATCCGGAACTGGCCGAAGAGGACCGGACGATCTGCGCGGCCGAACGGCTCATGCTCCAGGATCTGGCCGGGGCGCCGGTGTCGCTCTCGGAGTGCCGCCTCGACGGCGCGGCCTGCTGCCGGTTCACCGCCGGGACGGCGGACCAGCCGCAGCCCAGCGAACCGGCCCCCGGGCTTGAAAACCGGCCGGTTGCAGCATCGAATGCCGAACGGTTTCACCCCGTACACAGCCCCGCGCGGGCATCGGAGAGGGTCATATGACGCAGCCAGTGGCGGCAACGCCGTGGATCGAGGGTCGGTTCGAGGAAAACCTCGTGCTCACCTCCGTGGAGCAGGCGATCAACTGGGCCCGCCAGTCGAGCATCTGGCCGATGACGTTCGGCCTGGCGTGCTGCGCGATCGAGATGATGGCCGCGGGGGCGAGCCGCTACGACATGGACCGCTTCGGGGCGGGCGCCTTCCGGGCCACCCCCCGGCAGGCCGACCTGATGATCGTGGCCGGCACCGTCACCTACAAGATGGCCAGCCGCGTCCGTCGGCTCTACAACCTGATGCCCGACCCGAAGTATGTGATCGCCATGGGCGCCTGCACCACCGGCGGCGGCCCGTACTTCAAGTGGGGCTACCACGTCGTGAAGGGCGTCGATCTCGTCGTGCCCGTGGACGTCTACGTGCCCGGCTGCCCGCCGCGGCCGGAGAGCCTGCTCGAGGGACTGATGCGGATCCAGGACAAGATCCTCGGCCAGCGGATCGCCAAGCAGAAGGGGGCCGCCGGCAAGATCGCCGACGAACTCCCGGTCCCGCACCACTCCGGCTACGTCGCCCCGGCCGTGGCCTCCGACGAGCTCGTCTACGATCACCAGAAGGTCCAGGCCTGAAACCCGTTCCACCCCGCATCCCCGCCCCAGCCCCCGAGCCTTCCATGCCGACCCCAGCCCGCGACACGCTCGTCATCAAGAACCTGCACGTCTCGGTCGAGGGGCAGGAGATCCTCAAGGGCGTCAACCTGGAGATCGGCCGCGGCGAGGTCCATGCCCTGATGGGGCCCAACGGCTCCGGCAAGAGCACACTCGGCTACGCGATCATGGGCCATCCGTCCTACGAGGTCGGCGCCGGCTCGATCGAGCTGGTGGAGGCCGACGGCACGCGTCACGACCTGCTCGCCATGGAGCCCGACCAGCGGGCCCGGGCCGGCGTGTTCCTCGCCTTCCAGCGGCCGATGGCGATCCCCGGTGTCCGGCTCGCCGAGTTCCTCCGCCACGCGGTCACGAACGTCCGCAACCCCGACCGCAAGGAGGGGCACGAGCTGATGCCGATGAAGGAGTTCCGTTCCGAGCTCAAGGCGAAGATGGGCGAACTGTCGATGGACACCGATTTCGCCCGGCGGTACGTCAACGACGGCTTCTCCGGCGGCGAGATGAAGCGGGCCGAGATCCTCCAGCTCGCCATGCTCAAGCCCCGGTTCGCGATCCTCGACGAGACGGACAGCGGCCTCGACGCCGACGCGGTCCGGCTCGCCAGTCAGAGCATCGCCCGGATCGGCAGCGGTGGGGCACCGGGAGCCGCGGAGATGGGGATCCTCATCATCACCCATCACGAGCAACTGCTGGAGCACAACATCCCGCTGCGGACGCACGTCATGCTCGGCGGCCGGATCGTCGAGTCCGGCGGTCCCGAACTCGCCGCCGAGCTCCACAAGCGCGGCTACGAGCGGATCCGGGCCGCCTATCCCGATGCCGCGGCGGCCGAGCGGGCCATGGACGAGAAGCGGACCCCGGCCCGAGAATCGGTCGGCGCCTGACGCAGAACCGAACAAGGAGCAGACAGCATGGCGACAGGCCTCGACGACTCCGCGACCCTCGCCCTCGGCGAGATCAACAAGTACGACTTCCGCACCGATTCCCCGGCCGTCTTCAAGGCCCGCCGGGGGATCGACGCGGCGATCGTGGCGCAGATCTCCGAGATGAAGCGTGAGCCGGCGTGGATGCGGGATTTCCGTCTCGAGTCGCTGAAGATCTTCGAGTCGAAGCCGATGCCCCACTGGGGCGGCCACGTGGGGGTCGATTTCCAGGACATCTTCTACTACCTCAAGCCGGCCGAGCAGCAGGGGAAGACGTGGGAGGAGGTCCCCGACGCGATCAAGAAGACCTTCGACCGGCTCGGCATTCCCGAGGCCGAGCGGAAGTTCCTCGCTGGCGTGAAGGCCCAGTTCGAGAGCGAGGTCGTCTACGGCTCGCTCCAGGAGGACCTCGCCAAGAAGGGCGTGATCTTCACCGACACCGACACGGCCGTCCGCGAGCACCCCGACCTCCTCCGCGAGTATTTCGGCAAGATCATCCCCCCGACCGATAACAAGTTCGCCGCCCTCAACTCGGCGGTCTGGTCGGGGGGCTCGTTCATCTACGTGCCCAAGGGGGTGAAGATCGAGTTTCCGCTCCAGGCCTACTTCCGCATCAACGCCGAGAGCATGGGGCAGTTCGAGCGGACGCTGATCATCGTGGACGAGGGGGCGCAGGTGCACTACGTCGAGGGCTGCACCGCCCCGATGTATTCCACCGAGAGCCTGCACTCCGCCGTCGTCGAGATCGTCGTCAAGCGCGGCGGCCGCTGCCGCTACACCACGATCCAAAACTGGGCCAACAACATCTACAACCTCGTCACCAAGCGGGCCATGGCCTACGGCGACTCCTTGATGGAGTGGATCGACGGCAACCTCGGCAGCCACCTGACGATGAAGTACCCGGCCGTCTACATGATGGAGCCGGGGGCCCGCGGCGAGATCCTCTCCATCGCCTTCGCCTCCGCCGGTCAGCACCAGGATGCCGGGGCGAAACTCGTCCACGCGGCCCCGCACACCAGCGGCCGGATCGTCTCCAAGAGCATCTCCAAGAACGGCGGCCGGGCCAGCTACCGCGGCCTCGTCAAGGTCGAGCCGGGGGCGAAGAAGAGCCGCTCCAGCGTCGTCTGCGACGCCCTGATCCTCGACGACCGGAGCCGCAGCGACACCTATCCGTACATCGAGATCGAGGAGCAGGACGTCTCCATCGGCCACGAGGCGAGCGTCTCCAAGATCGGCGAGGAGCAGCTCTTCTACCTGATGAGCCGCGGCCTGACCGAGGCCGAGGCGAGCACGATGATCGTCGGCGGCTTCATCGAGCCGCTCGTCAAGGAACTGCCGATGGAGTATGCGGTGGAGATGAACCGGCTGATCGAACTGCAGATGGAAGGCTCCGTGGGCTAGCCGCCCGCACGCGCACGATGACCACGGCCACCGCTCCCGCTCCTGCCGCCGGCATCCCCTTCGACAGGGCCGGCCTCGAAGCCCTGATCGCCGCCCATGCCGAGCCCGGCTGGGTCACCGAGCGGCGCCGGCGGGCGCTCGACGCCTTCGAGACGCTCGCTCTGCCCGACCGGCGCAGCGAGAACTGGATGCGGACCGACCTGCGGATGTTCAAGCCCGCGGCCTGGACGCTCGCCCCCGTTCCCCGGTCGGCCGACCTGCCCCCCGATCTGCTCGCCACCGCGATCGCCGCCGGCGAGACCGGCGCCGACTGCCTCGCCGACGAGTCGGCCCGGCCCGCGGCCGGGCTGCCGCTCGGCGGCCGCTTCGCCACGCTCGACGGCCACGTCGTCCGCGACGAACTCGATCCGGCCCTCGCCGCCCGCGGCGTGGTCTTCGGAGCGGCGGATCGCGTGCTCGCCGCGCACCGCGCGGCGCTCGAGCCCCACTGGTGTTCGGTGATCGACGACCGGGGCGACTGGTTCGCCGCCCTGCATGCCGCGTTTCACCGGGCCAGCGCCGTGCTCTATGTGCCCGACGGCGTCCGCGTGGCGGCGCCGCTCCACGTGCTCACGGCGATCGTCTCCGGGGGCGTGGACACCTCGCATCTGCTCGTCGTCCTCGGCGCCGGCGCCGAGGCCACGCTGCTCACCGAGACGGCCGGCGGCGGCGCGGCCGGCACGACCGGCGGGTTCCACTGCGGTGGCACCGAGATCGTGGTCGGCCGGGGGGCATTTCTCCGCATCGTCAATCTGCAGAACTGGAACACCGGCGTCTGGCACGTCGCCCGGCAGAAGGCGGTCGTGCACGAGCAGGGGCGGCTGCAGTGGACGCTCGGCGCCCTTGGCAGCCGGCTCTCGCAGGTGGCGCAGGACGTCGCCCTTGCCGGCCGCGCCGCCGACGCCCAAGTGAACGGCGTGATGTTCACCGAGGGCCGCCAGCACCTCGTCTACAACACGCTCCAGCACCACGAGGCCCCGAACTGCAAGAGCGACCTGCTCTACAAGGGCGCGTTGCAGGACCGCAGCCGCCTCGTGTGGCGCGGCATGATCAAGGTGGACAAGGCGGCGCAGAAGACCGACGGCTACCAGCGAAACGACAACCTGATGCTGTCGGCGGCGGCCCGGGCCGACTCGATCCCTGGGCTGGAGATCGAGGCCGACGACGTCCGCTGCACCCATGGGGCGACGAGCGGCCGGGTCGATGCGGAGCAGGTGTTCTACGCGCAGGCCCGCGGCCTGTCGGCCGACGAGGCCGCCCGGCTCGTGGTGGCGGGCTTTTTCCGGCAGGTGTTCGATCGGATCACGATTCCCCCCGTCCGCGAGGCGCTGGCCAACGCCATCGGCCGGCGGATCCGGCGCATCTCCTGAGGAACGCCCCGATGAGCGACTTTCACCGGGTGGCGGCGATCGGCGAGGTTCCCGACCCGGGCAAGACGCTGGTCGAGGTCGAAGGGGAGATGGTGGCGGTGTTCCACGTCGCCGGCCAGTGGTATGCGATCGACGACGTCTGCACGCACGATGGCGGCCCGCTGGCCGACGGCGAACTGCGAAACCACACGATCGCCTGCCCGCGGCACGGAGCGAAGTTCGACATCCGCACCGGGGCGGCGCTGACGATGCCGGCCGTGCGGCCGACGCGGGCCCACGACGTGAAGGTCGAGGACGGCGGCGTCTGGGTCCGGCTCCGGGCGACGGTCGCCGGCGCGGGCCCCGCGGACCTCGCCGCACCGGCCGCCGGCGCCGCGGCCGCGAGCATGGCTCCCGCGTTCGCTGGGCAGCCGACGACGACCGGGGGGCCTGGGGCGTGCGCCGATCCGGCCGGTTCATCCGCCGCGCCGGCGATGCAGGCGTCGGCCGGTCTGGCGACGCAGCCGCTCTCGGAGGACGTGGTCCGCGAGGTGCTCAAGGAGGTCAAGGACCCCGAACTGTTCGTGAACATCGTCGATCTCGGCCTGATTTACGGCGTCACGCTCTCCCCTGCCGCCGACGCTCCCGACCGCCAGCACGTGGCGATCGACATGACGATGACGAGTCCGGCCTGCCCGGCGGGCCCGCAACTGATCGGCGACACGAAGCGGGTGCTGGCCGCACGGCCCGACGTGTCGGCCGTCGAGGTGCGGATCGTGATGGACCCGCCGTGGACGCCCGACCGGATGACCGACGCCGCCCGGGATCAGCTGGGGATATTCTAGTTTCAGCGCCTGCGGGGCCTTCCATGGCCCCGACAGGCTTCGCCGCGTGCGAGCCCGCTCGCACGCG
>JBIKKQ010000219.1:0-5043 GCA_044360305.1 Pirellulales bacterium | reverse complement strand
GGCGACGGGCGGAAACCCCCACGAGCCGCCGCGCAGGACCGGACGCGTTTCGCCCTGGCTGACGTCCTGGTAGGCATTGCGGGTCTTGGGCAGGGCGGCATACCGGCCGTAGAAGTCGTCGGTCCATTCCCAGACGTTGCCATGCATGTCGTAGATCCCGAACGCGTTGGGGGCGAACTGCCCGACCGGCGCGGCGAACACGTGGCCGTCGCTGGCGGCGATCGCCACGGCGTTCGGGCCGCCGAGCTTTTCCCTCCAGGCGGCATCGGCGACGTTGGCGACCCGGGCCAGTGATTCGTCGTCGTCACCGGTGCAGAAGCGGGTCGTAGTCCCCGCGCGGCAGGCGAATTCCCATTCCGCCTCGCCGGGCAGCCGCACCTCGCGGATCGCGATCGTGCCGTCGCACTTCTTCCGCAGCCACGCACAGAAGCCGCGGGCGTCGTCCCGCGACACGTTCGTCACCGGATGCTGCTCGCCGGCCGTGCTGATGCCCGTGTTCTGCCAGGTGTACTTCCGGTCGCGTCCCTCCCCCTTGAGGGTCTCCTCGTTGTACCCGTAGCCCCCCTCCGCCCGCTCGCCATCGGTGACGTGACCGGTCTCGGTGACGAACCGGCGAAACTGCGCCCGGCAGACCTCGAACTGGCCGATGTAGAAGTCGTCTGTCAGCGTGATCGTGGCCGGCTCCTCGAAGTCGAGCGTCGCCGGCCGCTTGCCGGCGTGGTACCGCTCCACGACCCGGTCCTGCTCCTCCCGCGTCGAGCCGATCGTGAACGTCTTCCCGCGGGCGGGCACCTTCACGAGCCGCAGTTCGACGCCCGCCCCGAGATCGAAGTCGAGATATTCGAACTCCCTGTCGAGTTTCGGGTCGCGGGCGGTCACGACCCGCGGATTCGGTTCGGCGGCCACGGCCGCCACGGCGCCCACGACGAGGCAGAGGACGGGCAACGAACCGGCAGGCTGGGTGCGGCATGAAGCCATGGCGTCGTGTTCTCCGAAAACGGGCCGTCTGCGGCTGCAATCGCGGGCGGTGGCGTACGACGCGGCATCCGCTGCCGCTCGCCCGGGGCGAGCCCGGCGGACCGAACGTCAGGCCTGCGAGGATACTCGATGACCGGGCCGGTGCCGACCGATGTGTCCGAGAAGGATAGTCACGCCAATGGCACTTCCGCCAGCGTTCCGACCGACCCCGAGCCGTCGCGGCGTTCACGAAGATCTTCCTTGACGAGGTCAAGAGGCAGCTGTGCGCTGCCGCAGGCGTGGCCGAGGCCGCCAACACGCCGAGTGCGTCTCGTCCGCGGCTCGGCGGCATCTCCTTCCTCCACCGCTTCGGCTCGGCGCTCAACCACCACGTGCACCTGCACGCCTGCATGACCGACGGCGTCTACGTGCCGGCTGCTGACCATGCAGGGTGTGACGCCCCGGCGACGTTCCTGCCGGCCCGGCCAGTCGCCGCCGCGGAAGCACCGGCATCGCTACCACGGGGTGTTTGCCCCGAACCACAAGCTCAGGCGGGCCGTCACGGCGATCGCCATTGGGAACATTGGTAAGCGGTGCCATGCCCCTACCGGCGAACATGCGGGCAATGCCCGCGCCACGGAAGGCTACTGCGACACTCAGGCAAAGCCCCGCTCGCACGACACCTCGCGGATTGCGTGGGCGAAACTCATGGCCCGGGTGAGGGAGGAGTTTCCGCTCGAGTGCCCGAACTGTGGCGGCGACATCCGGCTCAGAGGAGACGGCCGGCAGGAGCCGGCTCACTTCGAACCGGAGGTTCGCAAGCGGGAGAAGGCCAGGATGCGAAAGCCCGCGTGAAGTTAGCCCCTCACGCACCTGGGCGAACCACTCGAACCGCCACCGATCTCTCCAGCTCGTGGCCCGCCCACCGACTGGGGCGAGCTCGTGCAAGTCCACGATGACCGCGACGTCTTTCAGGGACGGATAGACGAGCTGCCCGCGATCGACATCCACAGCCTCTGAGCCGTGCCGGGGGCGAGGGCACAACAAAGCCGTGAGGCCGCTGGACTCGGAGAGACTCCGCACCGACACGAGAAAAACGCCACTGCAGGGGGAGCGGCGGGCGATCCCGGAAACCGCTTTCTGGGCCGGGGAAGGCCCGGGAGACGGGAGCACGCGACTCACGAGCCGGTCATCAGTCGGGCGATGCTTGTGGAAGTGCCATTGACCGGGCCATCCTTCAGCCGCGGGCGACGAGGTCGAGGAGCGTGTCGCGGACGTCGGTCATCGGCATCGACTCGCGCCGGGCGGCGGCATCGGTGCAGAGAAACACCGGGCCGTCTTCGGGCCGGTCGGGGAGCCGGCCGTGCGAGCCGCGCACGATCGAGGCATCGGTGCCGATCAGCTTCATGAGATAGCGGATGCCGAGCAGCTTGCGGGCCAGCGTCGCCGCGATCCGCAGCCGCGGCAGGGCGAGGGTCGGATCGACGAACAGTTCGACCGGGTCGTAGCCCGGCTTGAGGTGGATGTCCACCGTGCGGGCGAAGTCGGGCATCCGCGCGTCGTCGAGCCAGTTGGAGTAGGTGAACCAGCGGTCGAGAGCGGCCACGGCGACGAGTTCGCCCGACCGGGGGTGGTCGAGGCCGTGCGCCCCCTGAGCCTCCCGGTCGAGCAGGGCCAGTTCCGCGGCGATACGGGCCAGTCGCCGCATGCCCGCCTGCCGCCTTCTGAAGTGGCGGTTTCTGGCTGCAAACGTCTGACCTGCCGATTGGTCGGCATGCCGGGCACTCAGGCCCATTCCGGGTATTAACAGAAAAGACGTTCCACCAACGAGCAGAGCTGCCCCGGAACGCGTGGCGTCACTCGGGCTTTTATTCCGCCTCGGCCATCTCGCGGGCCTTGCGCTCCGCGATCTCGGCGTCCATCTTTCGGCGAAACTCCCCCGTTGTCCGGGACCACGAATCCCAACGGTCCAGGTCGGCCTTTGCTTGAGCGTATGATTGCCCACGCTCTTCAAGCCACGACACAAGCTTTTGAAATGTGGATCTTTGTTCCGGGCTGCACCCCTCCAGACGAGCCTCCTGCCGCACAACAACATGAATGAGCCGCTGGACTTCGTCCTCCTCGTAAGCTCGAAAGTTCGCGCCTGCCTCGAGCAAAACAAGAGCAAGGTCAAATTGACCGCCCCAAGATACTGCTTGTATGACCGGAGTGGTTCCCATGGCACGATCGTTGATGTCCGCTCCCAGGTCGATCAGTCGGCGTATCTTTGCCGTCTTGTCGCCCGACCCGCGAGTGATCACTGCGAATAAAGGGGTGTGTTCGAAACCCAGAGGGCCGGAATGACGGATGTTCGGGTCGCCGCCATTGTCGAAGACCGCATCGAAGTAGCCTGGGAAAGACGACTTGCAGCTCATGAAGGTCACCGAGTCTCCGCTGCTGATGGATTGCCTCGTGTTGAACTCGCCCTCGACCACGACGTTGGGATTCGCTCCGTGTTCCAGCAGCCATTTGAACCGCGGTAGTTGGTTGTCCGGAAACGCCCACAAGAGCGGCGTCATCTTGTCCTTGCCCTGGGCGTTGACGTCGGCCCCCGCTTTCACCAGTCGCTCCATCTCGGCAAGATCGCTGGCCTCGATGGCGCGGCACAGCGCGATCACCTGCGGGTCGGTGAAATAATCTTCCGCCTTCCAGCCACATCGCTGGTGGACCGTCGCGGCGGCAAGACTGTTCAGCACGCTACAACCGGTTGTAGCGTGCATGACCACGACCGTCAGGATTCCCGCCCACGAATAGCGCATCGAAAAAACCGATTCAAAGAAGTGAAAACGAATAGCCAAGCATACTACCGGGAGCATCCAATAGTTGACGTTTTCTATCCGGCAGCTGCCGCGTAGCGGACGTGTTCTTCTTCGACAAAGTTGCGGACGTCACCCGGCTGATTCTGGCGACGCCGGAGGTGTGCTCGAGCGTTCGCCATCATGTGCGACTGATCGCGGGGCCTTTGCCGCCGCATGGCCTGCTTGGTGTCTTGGTTGAGCAGCTCGTCGGGGTTGAGTTCGGGGCTGTAGCCGGGCATGAAGCAGAGTTCGAGTTTTGCTTGCCGCTGCCGCTTGGCTTCGATCCAGCGGGCCACCTTCGCGGCCTTGTGGGCGGGATGTGAGTCGACGATGAGGATGATCTTCCTGCCATCGGTGGATTTCAGGAGCCGGGTGAGGAAGCGAACGAAAACATGGGCATTGAAGCGGCACGAGAAGACCATGAACCAGAGGCGTCCCAGATTGCTGATGGCCGAGATCATGCTGCACCCAAACCGGCGGCCGGTCGCGGGAACGATCGGTGTCTGGCCTCGTGGCGAATAGGTGCGTCCGACAGTGTCATCAGAACGGAGCCCCATCTCGTCGCCCCAGAGAATCAGGGCGTTTTGGGCCTTTGCCCGCCTTTGGATGGCCGGGTACTCCTTGTCGAGCCAGGCTTGCACGGCAACCGGATCGCGCTCATCGGCTCGCCGCACCGGCTTCTGGGGCGTGAAGCCCCAATCCTTCAGATATCGGCCTGCCGTCCAGACCGAGACACGGCGGCCGGTGTGCGTCTTGATGAGTTCGACGACCGCCTCGCGTGTCCACAGAGCGAAAGGAAGCTTGAGCTGGTCGGGGCACTTGCCTTGAATGGTCCGAACGATCTTTGCTTGCTGCCTCGGGGCAATCGTTCGCTCTGTTGGCCGCCCGCGCTTCTTTGCCGCCAGAGCGGCATCGCCGCCGCGCTCATGAGCGGCCAGCCAGTTGTTGATCGCTTGGCGCGAGATGCCGAAGGTTCTTGACGCGTGGGCCTTCTTCATCCCTTGGGTCAGCAGCGCCTTGATCACGCGGCGGCGAAGGTCTTCCTGTGCTTCGGACGAGAGCGAGCGAGCGTCTTTGTGTGCCATGCACCGATCATAGCGGGGCAAAGCCTATAAGTCAACTATTTCGTGCACGGAGTAGTAAACACCTTCTTTCCAGAGCGCAAGCGCCATTTTGGCAGGCAAGAGATTTTTTCAGGTGAGGGTGCGCTGGTATCGCTTGCGCCTCCGCGCCGTCGCCAGCCGCACGC
>JBIKKQ010000218.1:0-5047 GCA_044360305.1 Pirellulales bacterium | reverse complement strand
CACCTCCGAGTGAGCGGAGGGCGGGCACCGATCCGCCGAAAGGCGGATTGGTCGGCCCGAAGCGAACGCCCGGCGAGCGGGCATGGGCAACCCCGAACCGTGCCCCAGCAACTGTGAACTATCAGGTGCTCCCGGTAGTAACTTCGCCCACCCCGGCCTGTCAGCCCCGGCCGATCTCGGCGGCGAGAAAAAAACTTCCCGCGACGCAGACGAGGCCGTCGGCGCCGGCCAGTGACCGGGCGAGTGCCAGTGCCTGTGGCGGCGCCGTTGCCACGCTCGGCCGGGGCAGCCCCGCCTGCCGGCAGGCGGCGACGAGCCGGTCGATCGAGGCGGCCCGCGGGTTGGTCGCATACCGGGTGACCACGACCCGGTCGAACATCCCGGCGGCCAGCGCCAGCATCTCCTCGATCTGCTTGTCGCCGCTGGCGGCGAACAGCAGCACCCGCGGCCGGTGGGAGGCGACCGCCGGCCGGAGCGTCTCGACCAGCGTCTTCATCGAAGCCACGTTGTGCGCCGCATCGACGACGACGAGCGGCCGCCGGCCGACGACCTCGATCCGGGCCGGCAGCCTGGCGCGGGCCAGGCCGCGGACGATCGCGGCCTCGGGCACGGCGATCCCCTGCCGCGCGAGTCGCCGCGCGGCCATCACCGCCAGGGCCGCGTTCTCCGCCTGGTGCCCGCCGGGCATCGCCAGCCGATAGCGGACCGGCGCGGCGGCGGGGCCGGTCCGGAGTTCCAGCCCGGCGCCGGCCAGCGGCCCGGCGCCGGGCGGCGCCGGGAGCGGCGTCGCCGTGAAGTCGCGGCCGAGCTGGAGGAGCGTGGCCCGGCGCCGGGCCGCCGTGGCGGCGATGACGCGCCGGGCGGATGGATGCATCGCGCCCGACACCACCGGCCGGCCGCGCTTGATGATCCCCGCCTTCTCCGCGGCGATCCGGGCGATCGTCGGGCCCAGCACCGCCATGTGGTCGAGGCTGATGCTCGTGATCACCGAGACGAGCGGCCGGACGACGTTCGTGGCGTCGAGCCGGCCGCCGAGTCCGGTCTCGAGCACGGCGACATCGACCCGCGCCCGGGCGAAGTGCACGAAGGCCGCGGCGGTCAGAACCTCGAACCAGGTCGGACCGCGCCCCCCGCGCCGGGCGGCAACGGCGTCGAGCCGTTCCACCACCGGGATCACGGCCTCGAGGGCCGCCGCGAGATCACCGGCCGCGATCGGTCGGCCATCGATGGCGATCCGTTCCTCGATGGCGTGGACGTGGGGGGAGAGATAGCGGCCGACCCGGTGCCCGGCCTCCTCGAGGATGGCGGCGAGCGCGGCCACCGTCGATCCCTTTCCCTTGGTGCCCGCCACGTGGACGACCGGCAGGCCGCGGTGCGGCCCGCCGACCGCGGCCAGGAGCCGGCGCATCCGGGCGAGGCCGAGTTCCGCCGCTCCCGGCGGGGGCAGCCGCTCGAAGTTGACCCGTCGGTCGAGCCAGGCGAGCGCGTGCTCCCGGGCTTCGTCACCCCGCCGGCTTCGCGGTCTTGGCATGTCGTGCAGGGCTCCTCGCTCCGCCATGGCGGTCTGGAGAGTGTAGTGGGGAAAGGCGAACCGGGCTCGGCCGGCGACGGAACGGCCGGCGCAAGCGGCCTTGACCGGTGTCGGCCATTCCCCGACCCTCCCCCGCATGCACGGGCCAGCCTCATCGACGACAGCGACACGAACCGGGCGCAGGCCGGCGCGACGCTGGATGCTCTCTCTCTTGTTCGTCGCCGTTCCGGCGACGGCGACCGAGCCGCTGCCCGGCCCGGGGCCCGACCTCGCCCTGCCGGCTCCGCTCTACATCCCCGACCCGTCCGCCGGCGCCGGGTTCGCGGGGCTGCCGCCGAGCGTCGCCGAACAACTGCTTCCCGACTGGCCGCGCTGGTTCGCCGGCGCGAGTGGCCTGGTGATGACCCGCACGCTGCCATCTGGCGCGGCGACGATGCAGCCGCTGGCCGGCGGTCAGCTCACGACCGCCGCCGCCGGCGCCACCTGGCCGGGGGGCGTCGATCTCCACATCGGCCGCTGGTTCGGCCCCCGACAGCGGCACGGCGTGGAATTCATCTACTGGGGCGTGTATGGCCTCGGATCCTCCGGCTCGTTGACCGCGGACCCGCCCGCGATCGACGTCATCCCGCAGGCGCCGGGCGTGACGATCGGCGGCAATTCCGCCTCCGCGCTCCTCCAGGACGCGGCGGCCCAGACCGTTGGCCGGTCCGACGTGATCAATGACGTCGAGATCAACTGGGTGTACTCGCTCTGGGAGCGACCGGAGTTCCTGCCCGAGAATCGCCGCGTCTCGCTCATCTGGCTGGCCGGCTTCCGCTACTTCGGGCTGGGCGACACGCTGACGCTGACGACGACACCGAATATTCCTCCCGTCGGCACGCCGGAACTCCTTGCGGCCGGCCCCACGGTGCTCACGGTGGCCACCGCCAACAGCATCTACGGGGCCCAGGTCGGGGCCAAGTTTGACTGGCTGTTCCTGCCGGGGCTGCGGCTCGACATCGTGCCCAAGTTCATGATCGGCGGCAACGCGGTGACCAACACCACGTCGCTCGCCGCGGCGTCCGGCACGCAGGCCCAGTTCGCCTCGGGAACGCCGGTCAGCGTCCACCAGACGCTCGGCGTCTTCTCCTGGCTCGGCTCTGTCGACACCGGCGTTGCCTGGGACGTGACCGAGCACTGGACGCTGTCGCTCGGCTACCGCGTCGTCGGCGTCGGCAACATCGCCCAGGCGGACGGCCAGTGGCCGGTGCTGATCGCCGGGCCCGAATCGCTGTCCGGCATCGCCGCCGGTTCGAGCACCATCGTGCACGGCGGCTTCGCCGGCTTCGAAGCCCGATATTGAACGCGCTCGGCCCGTGGTCCCATGCCACCACCGGCGACGCCCCGCGAGGAGAACGACACCGTGCCAACCCCTGGCCGATTCCGGGCCTGCCTGCGGCGACGCCGGGCCGGTGCCTGCGCGACGCTGCTGATCGCCACGTTGATCGTCGGCTTCGGACGCGCTCCGGTGGGCACTGCCCGCGAGCCGGCCGGCGAGGCCCGGGAGCCGGCGGCCGCTGACAATGCCGCGACGCTGGCCGATCGACTCAAGGCCGAACTCCGCGTGCGCCTGCCGGAGGACGAGGAGTATTGCGACGAGGTGGCGGCGCTCGTCGAGCGCGGCCGGCTGCCGGAGCGGCTCGTGACCTCGACCATGGCGTGGGCGGTGGCGAAGAAACGCCAGTATCCATTCCCGGTGTTCCGCCGGGCGCTGGAGACCAAGGCCGCCCGCCTCGGCCTCATGCCCTGACGCGGCCCGCAAACCGGCGTTCGCGCATCGGGCGACCCCATGGTAGCCTTTGACCCCGCTGCCGGTCCGTGGCTCGACCGCAGCGTACCGGGGCCGGAGGACTCTTCGCCATGCATCGCCATTGCACCCGCAGATCTTCGCCGTGCGGCCGCGCGGTCGGTGCCGTCATCGCGGCGGCCCTGCTCGTTCCCGCTGTCGCCGTCGCCGAGGATACCGTGGTCGTCAACATCACCGGCCCGCTCAAGGGAGTGCTCGGGCAGAAAGTCGCGTACGACGTCGAGCTGATCAACAATGCGGGCCGCAACCTGGAAAAACTCCGGGTCGTTGACGTGTTCGACGAGGGCTTTCATCACGTCGCCTCCAAGAGCCCGATCGAATTCCAGCAGACCATCGATCTGCCCGCCGGCACGAAGAAATGGGTGAAGCTGGAGTTCGAGCTCGACGGCGTCGGCCGTCAGTGCCACCGGGTCGAGATCCTCGACCAGGCGGGGAAGTTCCTCGGCGGCGCAACCGAATGCTGCGGCGTGGAACCTCCTCCGCAGCCCGCTGCGGCCACGACCGCGCCGGCCGTGCCGCCGGTCCTCGTGCCGCCGCCCGCCACGGTCACCGCCCCGGCCAGCACGGTGATCGCGCCCGCGCTCCCCGCTGCCGCGGCCCAGCCCCGGCTCGAACTCGCCGGACCGACCGAGGCAGTTGCCGGCACGCCGGGAACCTACAAGGCCACGATCCGGAACCTCGGCACGGCGCCGACCCCGGCGGGCACGGTGAAGATCTCGTGGGACAACGGCCTGGCACCACTGCAAGCATCCGAAGGCTTCAGCCTCGTCGGCTCGAGCTTCTCGTGGAATCTGCCGGCGATCCCCGCCGGCGGGTTTGCCGAGCGCGACCTCGTCCTCCAGGCCGAGGCGCCCGCCACGATGTACAGCGACGCCCCGCCGATCAACGCCCGGATCAACGCGGAGCTGTCGCTCGGCGCCGGCATCGCCGCCGCCGACCAGCGAACGGTCGCCATCCGCTCGACGACGCCCCGGCCGCGGCCGCGATCGATCGCCGATTCCGGCATCCGCCTGGCGCTCGCCGACCTTGACGACCCGGTGCGGGTGGGCGATGCAACGACGCTCGTGTGCACGATCGTCAACGCCGGCCCCACACCCTCGGGGCTGCTCGACGTCGTCATCGACCTGCCCCGCGGTGCCCGGCCGGCGGGAAACTACCGGGCGCGGATCGAGAATGGCCGCGTGCTGTTCGACCCGCTCGAAGTGCCGCCGGGCGGCCAGAAGATGGTCGAGGTGTCCTACATCGTCAGCGAACCGGGCCGTTACACGGCCAGCGCCGGCGCCACCAGCGGCACGTTGACGGGCAGTCTCGCCCGCGAGTGCGAGACCGAGTTTCTGCCGCGCTGAGCCGGCTGCGACGGCGCGAAACACTGCTACTGCCCCGACCACCCAATAGCCCAATAGCCCAATAGCTGACACTTGCTTGGGCACGGTTCGGGGTCGCCCACGCCCACTCGCCGGCCGCTCGCTCCGGGCCGACCAATCCGCCTTTCGGCGGATCGGTGCCCGCCCTCCGCTCACTCGGAGGTGCCTGCGCTCTCGCCCTCCGGGCTTCGCTGGCCACCTACGCCGGCTCGCTGGGCATGGGCAACCCCTCACGGATTCCGCTGCCAAAAACGTCAATGACGACGGACTCCAGGGAGCAGGTGCGAGGCGCAAGCCTCGCGGAGC
>JBIKKQ010000063.1:0-17513 GCA_044360305.1 Pirellulales bacterium | reverse complement strand
GCATGTGCGCCGGCAGCCGGGCCATCCCCTCGCGATACAGGTCGAGGTTCACCCCCGCGCTCGAATATGTCGCTCCCGCCACGGTCCGTCGCTCCTGGAGAAACCCGCTTGTCGCCGGGTGATCGCCCGGTTCCGATGGTATCATCGTCGCATCATGCCGCCCCGCAAGAGCAAGCCAACGGCCCGGCGAGCCCACGCCCGAAACCCGTTGCCGCCGCTCCAGTTCAGCCACCCGCTCCCCTACGGCGCGGTGCTGCAGGACAAGGGGGTGCAGTTCGTCCTCTACAGCCGCTCCGCCACGGCCGTCCGGGTGCTGCTCTACGACGCGGTCGATGCCCCGGAGCCGGCCGAGGTGATCGCCCTCGATCCCGCCACCGACCGCTGGGGGGACATCTGGAGCATCTTCGTCCCCGGCATCGGGCCCGGCCAGCTCTACCACTTCCAGGCCGACGGCCCCTTCGACCCGGAACGGGGCCAGCGGTTCGACGGCCGGGCCCGGCTCGTCGATCCCTACGCCAGGGCGCTCGCCGGGCCGATGCGGATCGGCGCCGACGGGCTCCTCGAGCCGCCGCGGTGCGTCGTCGTGGACGACGCCTTCGACTGGCAGGGAGACCGGCACCTGCGCCGCGGCCTCGCCGACACGGTGATCTACGAACTGCACGTCCGTGGCTTCACCGCCAGCCCGACCAGCGGCGTCGCCCACCCCGGCACCTACCGGGGGGTGATCGAGAAGATTCCCTACCTCACGTCGCTGGGCGTGACCGCCGTCGAGCTCATGCCGGTCCACGAGTTCGCCGACGAGGTGCCCTCGGCCTCCGGTCCGCCCCGGCGCAACTACTGGGGCTACGACCCGCTCGCCTTCTTCGCCCCGCACCGCGGCTACGCCTCGGGCACGGAGCCCGGCTGCCAGGTCCGCGAGTTCAAGGAGATGGTCCGGGCGCTGCACGCCGCCGGCATCGAGGTCATCCTCGACGTGGTCTTCAACCACACCGCCGAGGGCAACCAGCTTGGCCCGACGCTGTCGTTCAAGGGACTGGAGAACCGGGTCTACTACATGCTCGGCGACGGCGGCTCGACCTACCGCAACTACAGCGGCTGCGGCAACACGATCAACGGCAACCACCCCATCGTCCGCGAGATGATCTTCCTCTGCCTGCGGCACTGGGTGCACACCTACCACGTGGACGGCTTCCGCTTCGATCTGGCGAGCATCCTGTCCCGCGACCGCAACGGCGAACTGCTGCCGAACCCGCCGATCGTCGAGGTCATCACCGAAGACCCGATGCTCGCCGACACGAAGATCATCGCCGAGGCCTGGGACGCCGCCGGCGCCTACCAGGTGGGGTCGTTCGCCAGCCTGCGCTGGGCCGAATGGAACGGCCGCTACCGGGACGACATCCGCCGCTACTGGCGCGGCGACTTCGCCCAGACCGGACACCTCGCCACCCGGCTGGCGGGCTCCAGCGACCTGTACGGCGACGACGGCCGGCAGCCGTTCCACAGCATCAACTTCGTCACCTCGCACGACGGCTTCACGCTCAACGACCTCGTCAGCTACCGGGAGAAGCACAACGAGGCCAACGGCGAGGGCAACCGCGACGGCGACGACAACAACTTCTCGGAGAACTACGGCGTCGAGGGGCCGACGACGCGGCCCGAGGTCGGCGCCGTCCGGGCCCGCCAGATCCGCAACCTCCTCGCCACGCTGCTGCTCAGCCAGGGAGTGCCGATGCTCGTCGCCGGCGACGAGTGCCGGCGGACGCAGGAGGGAAACAACAATGCCTGGTGCCAGGACAACGCCCTGTCGTGGTTCGACTGGCGGCTGGCCGACAGCGAGGCCGACCTCGTCCGGTTCGTGGCCGGGCTCGTCCGCTTCCGGCTCGGCAACCCGACGCTCCGGCGCCGCACGTTCCTCGCCGGTGGGGCGAGCGATTCGGGCACGCTGCCGGACGTGGAGTGGTTCTCGCCCGAAGGCGTCCACATCGACTGGTACGCCGCCGACGGCAGCCTCGCCTGCTGTTTTGGCGCGCCGACGGCCGAACAGCTCCGCGACGACGCCGATCCCGGAGCCGGCGGCAGCGCCGGAACGCCGCGGCACGTGCTGATCTTCGCCCATGCCGGCTCAGAGCCGCGAACGTTCCGGTTCCCCGATTCCCCGGCCATCCGCGGGCTCGCCTGGCGGGTGTTCATCGACACCGGCCGGCAGCCACCGCACGACATCCACCCGGCCGGCGACGGGCCGGCGGTGGACCCGGAAGAGCCGCTCACCCTGCCGGAGCGGTCGCTTGTCTGTCTCGTGGCCGACCCGGACCCACGGCCGGCCCCCTCCCGCCGCCGCGTTGCCTCGCCGCGGGGCTGACGGCTACGATTCTCCCGGACGCCCCGATCTCCGGAGCGGCCGCCTCACCCGCCTTTCCCCGAGGGAGAAGTTTTCATGGCCTGCCCCCCTGCCCCGCGCTGCCCGGTCTTCCTCGCCTGCGCCGCCCTCGTCTGGACCTGCGTCGGCTGTGCGCCCGCCGTTCCTTCGAAGTCGGTGGCCCCGGGAGCGACGGCCACAACCGGCGACCACGACCACGATCACGACCACGGGCATGGGCACGATGATCACGCCCATCCCCAGACGCTCGCAGACGGCCTCAAGGAGCTCGACGGGATCGTGACGGCCGTCAAGACGCACCTCGATGCCGGCGAGCGCGAGAAGGCCGACAAGGCCGTGCACCTCGTGGGGCATCTGGTTGAGGATCTGCGCGGCCTGCTGCCGAAAGAGAAACTGTCCGCCGAGGCGCAGGCCACGGCGGGGAAGGCGCTCGATGAGATCTTCGACGGGTTCGACGCGATCGACACCGCGTTGCATGCGGCCGAGGGGAAGTCGAAGCCGCCGGCCGAGGTCCATGCATCCGTGGCGGAGAAGATCGCCGCGGCCCTCACCACCCTGAAGGGACTCAAGGAGGCACCGTGACCGGACGACTCACGCGGCGAACGCTCGGCATCTCATGCGGGCTGCTGCTCGCCAGCGGCGGGGCGGTCGTATCGGCCGCCGCGCCGGACGTGGCGGCCGTACGCACCCAACTCCTGCTCGACGCCGAGCCGGCCGGCGCCCTGTCGCTGGCGGCCGCGAAGGAAAAACTGACGACCAAGCCCCAGCCGGTGGTGATCGCCGGCCGGATCGGCGCCAAGGGCATCGACCCGTTCCTGGAGGGCAAGGCGTCGTTCTCGCTGGTGGAGATTCCGGCCGATGATCATGCCTCGAAGCCGGGGCACGATGCCGACGACTGCCCGTTCTGCAAGAAGCGAAACGCGAAGTCGCCGCTGGCGGCGGTGCAGTTTCTCGGCGCCGACGGCAAGCCGATCCCGCTCGACGCCCGGAAGCTGTTCGGCGTCGCGAAGGGAAGCGACGTCGTCATCCGTGGCACGGCGATTTTCGACCCGAACCTCGGCATCCCGGTGCTCCAGGTCACCGCCGACGGCATTCACGTCCGCAAGCCGGCCAAATGACCGCCGTTCAGGGCGCACCCAGCATCGCCTTCAAGGAGTGGGCGGCGATTTGCCGGGCGCTGGCAGCAGGCCGGCAGGACGTGATCCTGCGCAAGGGGGGCATCGTCGAACCGGGTGGCGGCTTCCGGCCGGAGCATGAGCGGTTTCTGCTCCTGCCGACGTTCCTGCACCAGGCACCCGATAGCCTGATCCCCGGGGCCCGCGATCTCCTCGACGACATCGACGCCGACCGGCCGCCCGACGGCACGGTCGTCTTTCGGCACGCGGCCACGGTCCGCGCGACCCGCCGGGTCTCGCGGCTGGAGGATCTGGCCCCGTATCGGCCCCGGCACGTCTGGAGCGACGCGGTGGTGGCCGAGCGGTTCCACCGCTGGCAGGACGAACTGCACGTCCTGGAAGTGGAGGTGACTCCCCTCCCCGAACCGCTCGTCATCCCCTGGCACGAGTCGTTCGGCGGCTGCAAATCGTGGGTCGAACTGGGCTGATGCCGCCCTGCCAGCCCGGTGCGGCGATCGCGGTCAGCGCACGACCCGGGCCCCGCCTCCCTTGATCTGCTTTTCGACCTCGGCCCGGGTGGCCATGGAGGTGTCGCCGGGGGTCGTGCTCGCCAGCGCGCCGTGGGCGGCGCCGTAATCGACGGCCTTCTGCGGGCAGTTGAATTCCAGGAACCCGAAGGCCAGGCCGCTGGCAAAACTGTCGCCGCCGCCGACCCGGTCGAGGATCTCCAGTTCCGGATACCTCCGGCTGTCGTAGAACGTGCCGTCGTGCCAGCAGATCGCACTCCAGTCGTTCTTCGTCGCCGTGATCACCCGGCGGAGCGTCGTGGCGGCCACCTTGAAGTTCGGAAACTCACGCACCGCCGTCTCGATCATCCGCTTGAAGGCATCGGTTTCGATCGTGCTCAGGCCATGGTCCGCGCCCGCCACCTCGAACCCGAGCGACGCCGTGAAATCCTCCTCGTTGCCGATCATCACGTCCACGTGCCGGGCGATCTCCCGGTTGACCTCGCGGGCCTTCGCCTGGCCGCCGATGCTCTTCCACAGGCTCGGCCGGTAGTTGAGGTCGTAGGAGACGATCGTGCCATGCTTCTTGGCGGCCTTGACCGCCTCGATGGCCAGCGCGGCCGTCGTCTCCGACAGGGCCGCGAAGATGCCCCCGGTGTGGAACCAGCGGACCCCCAGCGTGCCGAACAGCCGGTCCCAATCGACGTCCCCCGGCTTCATCTGGCTGGCCGCCGTGTTTCCCCGGTCGGGCACCCCGACCGCGCCGCGGATCCCGAAGCCGCGCTCGGTGAAGTTCAGCCCGTTGCGGACCGTCCGGCCGATGCCGTCGTCGGGCCGCCAGCGGATGAAGTCCGTGCACACGCCTCCCTGCATGATGAAGTCCTCGATCAGGTGGCCGACCTCGTTGTCCACGAAGGCGGTCACGACCGCGGTCTTCAGCCCGAAGCACTTCCGCAGCCCGCGAGCCACGTTGTACTCCGCGCCCCCCTCCCAGACGGCGAACTGTCGGGCGGTGCGGATCCGCCCCTCGCCGGGATCGAGCCGGAGCATGATCTCGCCGAGCGAGACCTGGTCGAAGGTGCACGAGTCGGCAGGCTTGAGCGCGAGGGCCATCGGCGAGGTCTCCGGGGACGTGTCAGACGGTGGCGAGGCGGCCGCGGTCGAGCGGCGGCAGGCCGGCCTCGTGGGCGATGTGGTTGAGCGCATCGACCTCGGCGGTCGAGAACAACAGCCCGCCGGCCCGGAGCGTCCGGGCAGCCGCCTCGGCCTCCAACTGGCCGGGGAGCATGCAGCCCTCGTTGCCGTGGCCGAGGATGTCGGCGACCACCGCCTTGACGTTTTCCGCCTGCGAACGGCCGGCCGCGAACGCCCCGCCGGCGAGGGCGTCGGGGTGGATCACCTGGAAGAAGAAGGCGCACCCCTGCTTCTCGCCGGGCACTGCCGCCCGGCTGCGGATCGTGGGGAGCGAACCGCCGATGAACGCCGCCACGATCTCGTTGATCAGCGACAGGCCGTAGCCCTTGTGGTCGCCGAACGGGAGCAGCGAGGCCGCCGCGTCGGGATCGGTCGTCGGCCGGCCGTCGCGATCGACCGCCGCGTTCGGCGGCAGCGGCTTCCCCTCGCGCTTCAGCTGCTGCACGCGGCCCATGGCGATCACCGAGGTGGCCCAGTCGATCACGATCGGAAAGCCGACGGCCGCCGTCGTGGGAAAACCCCAGGAATGAGGGTTCGTGCCCAGCGTGGGAAACCGGCCCTTGAAGGGGACGACCTCGGCCAGCGACGCGGTGCAGTTGGTGTAGGCGATGTAGCCGCGGTTCGCGGCCTCCATCACGTAGCCGCCCCCCCACAGGTAATGGAAGGCGTTGTCCACCGACACCGTCCCCGAGCCGTGCCGGTCGGCCAGCCGGATGCAGGTCTCGATCGCCTCCCAGGCGACCGCCTGGCCGAGCTTCTTCCCCGCATCCCAGACCTCGCAGGCGTCGAACCGGGTCGGCAGGCGCCGGATCGTGGCCCGCGGCACGCAGCCGCCGGCCCTGGAGCCGAACAGTTCGTCGAGATGCAGGGCCTTGATCGCGTTGTGCGTCCGGATCCCGTGGGTCGTGGCGGCCGTGGCCAGCTTCGCCGCCTGCTCGGCCTCGTCGGCGTCGAACCCGCGGTGCAGGTAGGCCCCGCGGACGATCTCCTCGTGCCGCTCGACCGGGACGACGTGGAAGGTTTCAGCCATGCCTGTTCACTCCCCTGGACTTCGTGGCGACTCGCTCAGACCACCCGTCGCACCGGCACCGCCGGATTGACCTGGGCCAGCGGCGGCTCGCCGTGCATGGCGCGGACGAGGTTCGTGACCGCCGCCATCGCCTGCCGCTGCACGCTCTCCAGCGTCCGCGAGCCTACGTGCGGCGTGACGATGCAGTTCGGCAGGCCCGTGAGCGGATGGTCGGCCGGCGGCGGCTCGACGTCGAGGACGTCGGTGCCGTAGCCCCGCACCCGCCCCGCGCGGAGGGCGGCCGCCATGTCGGGCGTGTTGACGATCTCGCCGCGAGCGCAGTTGATGACGATCACGTCCGGCTTCATCTTCGCGATCGTCTCGGCGCGGATGAGGTCGCGGGTTTCGGGGGTGAGATTGGTGTGCAGCGACACGTAGTCGGCCGCGGCGAACAGTTCCTCGAGCGAGCCCGCCCGGTCGATCCCGTGGGCCGCGGCGAAGCCCTCGTCCCAGAACAGGTCGTGGCCCAGCGGCCGCATCCCAAAAGCCTTCGCCCGCAGGGCGACCTCGCGGCCGATCCGCCCCATGCCGACGATGCCGATCCGCTTGCCGAGCAGCTCCCGGCCCGTCTGCCGCTTCCAGCCGCCGGCCCGGGTCGAATCGACGTGGAACAGAAAATTCTTCTCCAGTGCGAGGAGCAGCAGGAAGGCGTGCTCGGCGACCGTCGTGTGGTTGACCCCGGGGGTGAACAGCACCGGGATGCCCATTTCCGTGCAGGCGGCGACGTCGATCTTGTCCACGCCGATGCCGTACTTGCTCACCACCGCCAGCCGGGGCCGGGCCTTTTCGAGCACGCCCCGCGTGATCTGGTCATCGCCGCAGATCATGGCATCGACCTCGCCCACGGCCGCGAGCGTGTCGGACTCAGAGAGCGGGCCCCGGGCCGTGACGATCTCCCAGCCGGTGGCAGCGAGGGCGGCGTGGTGCTCGCCGGGGGTGTCCTGGAACGACGTCGTGGTCAGAAGGATGCGCGGCGGCATGATCACCTTTGTCCCGGAGATGGACCGGGAAACGTAGCCGAGATCGCCGCAAACCGCAATCTCGCGGGGCCGAGCCGGCGGGCTACAGTCCGCGCAGCCGCCCGGTGCTGTCGCCGAAGTTCACGTCCTCGAGACCGTAGCGGCCCGCCAGGTCGGCGAACAGGTTGCACAGCCGCCGCTCGCCGTCCGGCGCTTTGTCGAAGGTCAGCGTGCGACCGGTGCGGAGCCCGCCGCCGAGGCGGCCGGCGAGGAGCACCGGCATCTGGTTGCGGTCGTGCGATCCGCCGGCCATCAGGCTGGAGCAGAACATGACGCAGGACTGGTCGAGCACGCTCCCTTCCCCCTCGACGGCGAGCCGGAGCCGATCGAGAAAGTGGGCGTACATCTCCACATGGAACCGGTTCATCAGGGCGTAGTCGGGGCCGCCGGCGTGCGACATGCCGTGCATGTTGGTCAGGTCCGCGCTCCCGGGCCGGAGGAAGCCGAAGTCCATCCGCGACAGGTCGTTGTTGAACATCAGGGTCGCGAACCGGGTCGAGTCGGTGACGAACGCGACGGCCAGCAGATCGAGCATCAGCCGCATGTGGTCCGCCACGATCGCCGGCTCCTGCGCCGGCGGCGGCTGGATCAGGTCGCTCACCCGTGGCCCGGCCTGCCGGCCCCCCTCCGGGAGCCGCGTCAGCCGCTGCTCCACCTCGCGGACCGACTCCAGATACTCGTCGATCCGCTGCCGGTCCCAGGCACTGACACGCGGACCGAGCCGGCGGGCGTCCTCCAGCACCAGGTCGAGGGCGCTCGCCGCCCGGCGGATGCCGCCGGGATCTCCGACCAGGCGGTCGTACAGCGACCGCGGGTTGTTCTCCCGCGGAACCGGCGTCTTCGGCGTGCTCCAGGAGATGTGGCCGCTGTAGATGCAGGAGTATCCCTTGTGGGTCCCGAGCGTCGGCGGCTCGATCCCGAGCACGAGGCTGGGAAACGTGGTCTGGCCGCCGAGCCTGGCGGCCAGCAGTTGGTCGAAACTCGTTCCCACCATCAGGTCGGACGTGCTGGGGACGACGCGGGCACCGGAGAGGACGTTGGGCGCGGCCGCGAGGTGGATGTTGCCATGCAGGGCCTGCGGGTTGTAGAGGCCGTTGAGGACGACCAGGTGTTCCTTGAGCGGCGCCAGCGGCTCAAGCGCGCTGTTCAGCGCCATCTCGGGGCCGTCCCCCCGCGCCCCCCAACTGCCGGGCTCCACGCCGTTGGCCATGAACAGGCAGGCAAACCGCCGGGGCGGCCGTCCGGCGGTGCCGCCCGCCTTGCCGGCAGCGCCGGCCGTCGATTCGAGCCACGGCAGCGCGAGCGTCACGCCCACGCCCCGCAGGAAGGTCCGCCGGCCGGTCGCTCGTGTCATGGTTGTTTCTCCTCCGCCGAGGCGGTTTCGAGCCGTAGAAATCCGAACTGCCGACTGGTGACGATCGCCTCGACGACCGCTGAGAACCGGCCGTCGCCCGCCGCCAGGTCGCGTTCGATGCCGGCCAGCAGTTCGCCGTCGCCGGGCAGCACCTTGCGGCCGAGGGCGTAGCCGAGCACCTTGCGGCACAGCCGGCGCACGAACAGCCGCTGCTGCTTCTCCTCCCCGAGGAAGGCAACGAGGCCGGGCATGCCGGCGATCTCGCGTCCATCGAGAAGCGTCGCCGAATTCTCGATCGTCGCCCCGTTGAGGTCCCTGGTGCGGTACCGTCCCACCGGATCGAAATTCTCCAGGGCCACGCCCAGCGGATCGATCCGCGCGTGGCAGGCGGCGCAGGCGTCGTCGCTCCGATGCCTGGCCAGCAGTTGCCCGACGGTCAGCCCGGAAGTGTTCCGCTCGTCCTGGGGAAGCTCGGGAACGGCATTGGGTGGCGGGGGCGTGGGGATGCCGAGCAGGTCCGACAGGATCCAGTTGCCGCGAAGCACGGGGCTCGTCCGCAAGGGATGCGACGTGGCGGTGAGCACCGCGGCCCAGCCGAGGACGCCGCGGCGGGGCGTGGAGGCCAGCGACACCCGCGGCGCGGACTGCAAACCGTTTCGCTCAGGGTGAAACGTCGCCCATGCGTCGGCCTGTGGATCGCCGAGGTCGGAGAGGCCGTAATGCTCGGCGAGCCGGCGGCTGGGGAGAAAGCCATAGTCGGCCGTCAGCAGCAGGCGGACGTCACGGTCCTGGGACACGAGGTCCGTGCAGAATTCCTCCGCCTCCCCCAGCATCGCCTTCCGCAGGTCGGCGTCGAACCCCGGGAACCGTTCGGGGTCCGGGCGGTCGAATTCGTCGAAGCGATAGAACCCCAGCCACTGGCCGAACATCTCGGTCGCCAGCCGGCGAATCTTCGGGTCGCGCACCATGCGCCGGACCTCGGCCACGCGCCGGGCGGGATCGGCCAGCTGGCCTTGATCCGCCGCGGCGACGAGCCGGTCGTCTGGCATCGACGACCAGAGAAAGTACGACAGCCGGGAGGCGATCTCATGGTCCGTGAGCGGGCGGACCGCGTCAGCGTCGCCGGCGGCTGACGGAACACCACGCTCGATCCGATAGAGAAAGTTGGGGGACACGAACGCGCGCACGAGACCAGCGCGGACGGCCTCCTCGAGCGTCTGCCCGCCGACGACCGCCCGGTCGAGATCCGCCTGAAGCCCGGCGATTTCCTCGGTCGACAGGGGCCGACGCCAGACACGCGTGACGAACTCCCCGAACGACTGGCGGCACTCCGCCAGCACTGCCGCCCGCCACGCCCGTTCCTCGGCATCCAAAGCCCGCCAGGCGTCCTGCATGACCGGTGGCGGAACGGCCCCCAGCCGCTTCGCCAGCGGGCTGTCGGGGTCACAGGCCATCCGCCACACCGCCTCCAGTTGCCGGTCGTCGAGCGCGGCGTTCAGGAAACCGTCGAAGGCGTCGTGGTTCGGCACCATCGTGCCGCCGCTCTCGCCGTCGGCGGAGTTCTGGATGTTGGCGTAATCCCGCAGTTCGTCCGGTGTGAACTCGCGAATCCCGCGGATGAACCGGGCGAGCGACATGACGGTGAACGACAGATCCTTTTCGGGAACGAGCGTCCGCTTGCCCTGCCACCCCCCGATCCGCTCCTCGAACTCGGGTTCGTCACCGGCCCGGTAGGGCTGGAACGAGAACCAGCGGTGCAACAGCGACAGTCGGAACGGCCGCGCATAGCCGGTCGTGTGCCTCAGGTCGAGCCACATCCGATCCCAGCGCCGGGCCGCGTCGGGCGACAGGCCCGCCGCAGATGACTCGTCGATGGTGCCGCGTGGAATCGCGAACGTCGCCGGCGAGGGGCAGAGCCGCTCGTTTCGGTAGAACAGACGGAACGACGTGAGGAGGAACTGCAGCGGCTCGCCGGGCTTCTTGTTGGTATAGGGCGTGTATCCCGCCAGCCCCGCCTTGGAGAAGTCGAGTTTCATCCCCTTTCCCGGCGGATAAGCGTAGGCCATCAGTTGTTCGGGAGGCGTTGCATCGACGTATCGGAGACGGTTGGCGACGCAGAACGCATCGAGCCGTCCGACGGCCAGCCGGCCCCACTCGCCCCTCGGCACCGGTGGATTCGCGAACGCTGGGCCGCTGGCGGGAAGCACGATGGCACAGGCAGCGACCCGCTGGGCCAGATCGAGGTACTTCTCGATCTGGCCCGCCGACATCTGCAGCGTCTGTCCGGTATTCGAAAATCCTTCGCCGCCGCTCCCATCCCGCGGCAGGTCCTTCGCCCAGTTGCCGCTCATGCCCGTGAGGTCGGCCAGCGTGTAGTTCAATTCCGCGTTGGTGAGCCGGCGGACGACGATCTTGCCTGGATCCCCGGACCGGGCCCGGGCCTCGGTATCCAGGCGGTGCCGCAGCCAGTCCACGATCAGCCGCCGGTCCCGATCCGCCAGGGGATGGGGAGCGTCCTTGGGCGGCATGAACCCCTCGTCGATCACCTCGAGAAGGGTCTGCACAAAGTCGGCATCCGCCGTGATGCTCGCCGCTGCGGTCACCTTGGCAAGGTCGACGTCCCCCTTGGTGACCGTGGAGTCGTGGCAGGAGAAGCAATGCCGCTTCAACAAGGGCCCGATGTCCCGGGCGAAATCGGGCACCGCGGCGGCGGCCGCAGCGGAGGACAGGCACCGGCACAGAAGAGCGATCGCCCCGAGGGCGATCGCGGCTTTGCAATATGGCGACGCGACCGCTCCGCGGACTGCCCGACTCAGCACGGGACGATTCGTGGATGAAACCATGTCCATGCCGGGCGGATGCCGCGCCTCGAGTCTCCACCACAATAGATGGTAAGCAGGCCACGAAACCCCGGCAACTCCACTGCCGGCAGGCTAGGGTTCGTCGATGCCCTCGTGGATGAACGCCTCGAGCAGGGCCGCGTGCCGGCCGTTCCACTTCCAGAGATGGCAGTCGCGCCGGTCCGCGGCGCCCGCGCCGGCGGTGCCGGTGCGGTGCAGCCAGTAGGACTCGTCCGCGGCGAGCGGGTGGCGACGAAACTCGGCATGCCGCTGGCGAGGCACGTTTTTCTTCAGCCAACTCCAGTGATTGACATGGAGCCGATACCGCTCGTCTGGGTGGCGGATGCACCACAGCCGGTATTCCAACTCGGTCACGCAGGCCAGCCGCGGGGCCACGATCGCTGCGGGCGTCGCCGCGTTGGCGGCCATCTCCGTGGCGACCTCGATGCCGACGGGCGAAGTCGTCAGCACCACCGCCGGCTCTGGATCGCCAGCCGCCTCGCTGCCGGCTGCGACGGCCCGCCGGGCGTCGCTCCACGACTCGAGGTCGCCGAGCCAGGAGACGAGATGGGCGGCGAGGATCGACCGCTCCGTGGCCCGCTCCGCCGCGGTCGGCTGGGCCGCGGCCGCACGGGTGGCGGCACGGCGTTCCGCCGCGAACGCCCGCAACCCCTCCAGCCAGTCGCAGGTGTCATGGTGCATGGCCTGGTCCGTTTCCTACCGGGAGCATCCAATAGTTGACAGAACGCTCCGACGGTTCGGGGTTGCCCATGCCCTGCTCGTCGGTCGTTCACTTCGGCCCTCCAGGCCTTCGTTCACTCGATGCTGGCTGCGTTTTCGGCTTCCTGCCTTCACTTGCCAGCAACGCCGCCTCTCAGGGCATGGGCAACCCCTCACGGATTCAGCGACGAGGAGTGCCAAAAAGAACCTGCTCCCGGTAGTATCTGGTCCGTTTATCTGGTCCGGGCATCGCCGGCCGCCAACCGGCGACGTGCGTCGGCAGGGTATCATGAGGTGATGCATGACAGCAGCCACCTCGACGCCACGGTTCCCGAGACGCCCGTCACGGCAATCGTGCTGATGGGTGTCTGCGGCTGTGGCAAGACCGAGATCGGCCGGCGACTGGCCGCCGCCCTCGGCTGGACGTTCCACGACGGCGACGATTTTCATCCGCCGGCCAACGTCGCCAAGATGAAGGGCGGCACGCCGCTCGACGACGCCGACCGCTGGCCCTGGCTCGACGCGCTCTCCCGGCTGCTCCGTGACGCCGTCCGCGATGGCCGCGGGGTCGTCGTCGGCTGCTCCGCCCTCGCCCGCCGCTATCGAGAACGGCTCGGCCTGCCGCATCCCGCGATCCGGCTCGTGCACCTCGACGGCACGCCCGATACGATCCGCAAACGACTCGAGCAGCGGGCCGGCCATTTCATGCCGACCACGCTGCTCGACAGCCAGTTGGCCACGCTCGAACGTCCGACCGCCGCCGAGGCGGCGATCGTCATCGACGTCGGCGCCGAACCGGACGCGATCGTCCGGCAGATCAGCGCGGCGGTCGTGCCGCGCTGATCGCCGGACGGGCTGCCTGTGGCTCGTTCAGCGACCGAGGAACCGCTGCCGCAGCCACTCGTTCTTGCGCCGCTCCAGCTCGATCAGCCGGGCGATGGGGCCGTTGCGGGTGGCCGAGATGCCCGACTGGCCGCGGGACGGGGCGGCGAAGGCGCTGGCGGTGTAGGCGATGCTGGCGAGCACGGCGGCGACGAGAAGGAGGCGTTTCATGGGGGGAACTCCGGGGATGGGCACGGGGGCGACGGGGCGGACACCGGCACGCTGCCGATTCCGTCCGCCGCCGGGGAGGAGGGATCGGCAGCGGCCGGAACGCTCCATGAACGGCCAGTGGGCGGGCGACAAGGCCGACAGAACCGCGGCTTCGCGCGTGATCGCGCCGCGTGGCGGATCCGCTGCAACCGCAAGGAAATCGGGCGTGGAAGGGCAAAAAACCGGTCGTCGGCGGTTGACCCGCCACGATCTGCGCGCCTTCCGTTCGGCGTGCAGCCCGTCAGCGTTGCGGCACGAGCGGATCGTCAGGCCAGGCGTGCTTGGGATACCGCCGACGCAGTTCCTTTTTTACCGCCGGATACGTGCCGCTCCAGAATCCGGCGAGGTCGGACGTGACCTGCTGCGGCCGGTGGTTGGGACCGAGCAGATGCAGGACCACCGGCACGCGGCCGCCTGCCACACGGGGCGTGTCGCGGACGCCGAACAGTTCCTGGATCCGCACGGCGAGCACGGGCGGGCCTGGATCCTCGTACGACAGCCGATGCCGGCGGCCGGTGGGCAGCTCGATCTGCGCGGGGGCGAGCCGCTCGATCTCCGCAACCTTGTCATGGCCCACCGCGGCCTGGAACGCGCCCAGCCAGTCGGCCGTCTGCAGTTCGTCGAGGCCGCGTCGTCCCCGGCACAGGTCGGGGAGCAACCGGGCGATGGCGGCGGCGTCGAGCGTCGGCAGTCCGAGGTCGGGAACAGCGCTGCCTAGCCAGCGGACCCGGCGAAGGAATCCGCCCGCCGCCGTCTCGGCACCGGGCAGCAGCCGGTCGAGCCGCGTCGCCGCCTCGCGCGCGAGGATTGCCGCGGCCGCCTCCGCGTCTGCGATCGGCTGCGGCGCCTCGTCGAGCACGAGGTCGAGCCAACTCGTCCGCAGGCGGGCCTCCACCTGACCACGCGACGGATGGAAGAGCAGTTCCGTCGCCGCGCGCAGGTTGGCCGCCGCGAGCGGCTCGTGATCGAGCCACGACCGTTCCACGGCCGACGCCATGCGCACGCCGGCGTCGGTCCCGGAATCGGCGAGGTCGATCGCCAGGAAGAGTGGTTCACCGCGGACCCGCGACCCGGCGTCGAGCCGGACGCCGCGGCCCCCGACCAGCGTGCCGCGGTCGTTGGCACCGGGCCGCAGGCGGGCGAGCCGGTCGGGAAACGCCTCGACGAGGGCGATCATCAGGGCCGTTGCCGGATCGGCGGCCCGCGGGGCCAGCGGCACGTCCACGAGCGAGTACAGCTGCTCGGCGACGCGGAGCACGCCGTGGGCCGCGGCCGGGTGGAGTTCGAGGTCGGGGTCGTCTGCGCCGACGCGGGCTCCAGCTTCAGCATGAAACGCCTGCAGAGCCAGGACGCGATCGACCACGTCCGAGCGGCTTCGCACCGCCTGTCTGTCGCGCGGTCCGGTGCCGGCGTGGCGGGCCGGGCGAAACGGATCGCGCTCGGAGAGGAGCGCGGCCGCGACCGAGGCCTCGCGGAGCACGCCGTGCCGCGCCCCGGCGAGCAACAGCCTCGCCAGCCGCGGGTGGGCCGGCAGGGCGACGACATCGCTCCCCAGCGACGTGAGCCGTTCGAGGCCGGCGTCGCTCGCGATCGCGCCCAGTCGTTCGAGCAGCGTGCGAGCGTTTGCCAGCGCATCGGCCGGGGGGGGATCGAGCCAGGAGAAATCGCGGTGTTCGCCGAGGGCGACGAGCTGGAGCAACGGCCCGGCGAGATCGCCGCGGGCGACCTCGGGCGGCTCGGCCTCCGGGCGGCGATGGTGGGCGGCCTCGTCCCACAGCCGCCAGCAGGTCCCCGGCCCCGTTCGGCCCGCGCGGCCGGCCCGCTGCTCGGCGGCCGCCTTCGAGATCGGCACCAGTTCCAGTCGCGGCAGTCCCGTGGCCGGTGACACCCGCAGTTGGCGGGCGAGCCCGGAGTCGATGACGGCCGTGACGCCGGGGATGGTGAGCGATGTCTCCGCCACGTTCGTCGCCAGGATCACCTTGCGGACGCCCGTGTCGTCGAGCACCCGATCCTGCCGTTCGGGCGGCAGTTCGCCGTGGAGTGTCATCAGGGAGTGCCCCTGCCGTTCCACGGCCGGGGCCAGGGCCCGCTCGCACTGTCCGATCTCACCGACGCCGGGGAGAAACACGAGCACGTGCCCCTCAGTGGTGCGCAGCGCTTCAGGCACCGTCGCCGTCACCAGTTCGACGAGCTCGCGCCGGTCGCCGTGGCGGAGGTGGACGGTCTGCACGGGGAACAGCCGGCCGGCGGCCGACACGACCGGGCAGGGCCTGTCGCCCCCGAGCAGCCGAGCCACCGGCTCGGCTGCCAGCGTCGCGCTCATAACGGCGATCCGCAGGTCGGGCCGGACCGTCTGCCGGAGCCTGACGAGCAGGCCGAGGACCAGGTCCATCTCCACGGTCCGCTCGTGGAACTCGTCGAGGATCACCGCGCCGATCCCCTCCAGGGCCACGTCGTCGAGCAGTCGGCGGAGCATGATCCCGGTCGTCTCGACGACGAGCCGCGTGTCGCGGCCGGCGCGGGTGTCGAAGCGGACGCGATAGCCAACCTCGGCGCCGACGGCGCTGCCGCGCAGGGCGGCTATCTGTCGGGCGACGGCCCGGGCGGCGAGCCGGCGCGGCTGGAGCAGCACGACGCCCTGCCCCGGCGGGAGGTCGTCGAGGATCGCCGCGGGGACGAGCATCGTCTTGCCCGATCCGGGTGGCGCGGTGACCACGACGGCGCCGCCGCGCGAGGCGGTCACGGCGTCGGCGAGCACGGCGGCGACGGGGAGGTCGGGAGGGAGCCGGGAAAGCGTCATCGATGCGTGTGGTTGGGAGCCGGGACGCCACTCAGCGTACATCCGGCTCCGGCGGCGGCACGACCTCGAAATCGCTCGGCACGATATCGGTCCAGAACACTTTCCGCCGGTCGAATCCAAGCAGCCGGGCGATCCAGCGCGGATCCTCGACCTCCATCCACTCCCCCGCCCGGCCGACGCCGAGGAACAGCCGGTCGAAGTGCCGGTGCGCCGGCGGCACCTGCACCCCGAGTTGCTCGCAGATCACGCGGATGTCGGTCCGGGAGAACGTGGTGCAGACGAAGGCCCGGGGCGTGTTGGGCGAGTACAGGCAGTGGGCGAAATGGGCATCGACGATGCCGAACCAATAGCCCAGCGGCAGCAGGAGCAGCACCACGGCCCCCCGCCGGGCCCAGCGGGCCGCCTGCGGCCAGAGGTCGCCGAGCCAGCGCCCCTGCCACGGGAACAGGAGCAGCGGGCTAACGCCGGCGAGGGCCGCGTTCCACGGCCAGACCCCCGGATCCCAGTTCATCACCAGCGGCGAGAGCAGCGCGACGGTGGTGGTGTGAAACAGGCAGGCCGCGATCGCGGTGGCCCGGCGCCAGACGGGCAGAAAGGAGCCGACGGCCAGCATCACCTCCGTCCCACCGATCGCGCCGCCGAGCCCGGCGGCCCAGCGGCCGTCGGCGCTGGGGAAGATGCTCCACAGCAGCCAGGGCGCGGTTTCGCGAAAGAACTCCGGACTCGTCAGCTTGTGGAGGCCGGCGAAAAACCAGAGTGACACCAGCGCCGCCCTGGCGATCAGCGTGCCCTCCGGTCGGCCGACCGTGCCCCAGGTGAGCAGGTACAGGGAGATGGTGTGCGGCAGCATCCGCGACTGGTCGGCGACGAACGCGTAGCCGAGCAGCAGCCCGAGCAGCGACAGGCCGACGAGCGGCCGGAGGAATACCAACGCCAACGTGATCAGGAGCGGGATGCCGACATCCACCTGCGGCACGGGCAGCAGCGGCAGCATCGGCGGCACCTCGTGGCGCTGCCAGCTCGGCCAGGTGATGAGCACCGTCGCCACCTGGGCGGCGACGAGAATGCCACGGCAGAGCCACGGAGCCACGCAGCCCGCATCGGGACCGTTCGGCCCGCGGAGCCAGCGCCACACCGCCTGCCACCACAACGCTCCGCCCATGAATCGGATGGTAGGCCCCGGCAGGGCCTGAGAAAACACCGGTTTCTGGCTGTCGCGCCGTCGCAGCGGCCGGCTTTCGCGCCGTCGCAGCCGACACGGCGTCTGCTCCGGCTTACGGTCGCCGGGCACCAGCCCGGCTCCGCGCAAGCGATGCTTGCAGGCTGTCGCGCCGTCGCAGCCGACATGGCGTCTGCTCCGGCTTACGGTCGCCGGGCTAAGCCCGGCTCCCGCGCAAGCGATGCTTGCAGGCTGTCGCGCCGTCGCA
>JBIKKQ010000217.1:0-5068 GCA_044360305.1 Pirellulales bacterium | reverse complement strand
TCCAGCATCCTCGTCCGCATCACCGCCAACGGAAAATTGCCAAAATGGGAGGCACAGGCCTGGAATGCCCTGAAGGTTGACGACTTCGTTCCCGGCGATCCGATCAACCGCAACCGGCAGATCACCACCAAGTACGCGGAAATGTTCAACACAGATAAGAAGCCGAATGAACTCAATCCGTTCGAATGGTTCGGCATGGCCGCCTTTGCCTCGCGGTTGGCCGGCGAAGGAATGCACACGGCGATGCGCGATGGTTGGGCCCCATTGCCCGATAAACCGCCCTTCGACGTCGTCCCACCCAGTCCTCAGAAGGTGTTCGCTGGCCTGGCGGAGGGCAATCTCGAGATCTTCATCGACATGTACAAGGCCGGGCTGGCGTACAAAGAGGACAAGTTCCAGACAATCAACAACTCAGCCGAGTTCTCGCCGGAGCAAAAAAATGCGTGGGAAATTATCGAGAGAGGCCAAACCGCCGGGAAGATCGAGGTCATCTGGGAAGGCGTCGACGGATTGGTCGATGTAGAGCAGAGAGTCGCACTTCAACGGGTGTTGGACAAGGATCCCGACCTCTGGCGGAGCGCGACAAATAATTTGGTCTCGGCGTCCTTGAAGTACAGGATATCCATGATTGCATCGCCGTTCCCCGGCGACAACAGCACATTCCAGGACTATCGCGTCAAACCCGACGGCAATAATCCGCGAATTCCAGCGAATGCAACGTTCGACCAAGTCGAACACCGGTTGACCTGGATCCGGTCCCGCATACCGAAGTGGCGCGGCGGGTGGCGGGCCACGTACGACTACATCGAAATCCCCAAGCTGCTCAACGGCGACTACAATAATTAACCATGAAGCGTCTTGGAGCACCCGTCATCGTGATCGCCGCTGTCGCCGGTTTCGCCGCGTTGTTTTGGCGGGCGCGGGCTCCGGGAGACGACGTGCCCGCAGAGGGTGGGCCTGTGCCGCACCTCACGGTGTTCATGAATCAGTCGATCAAGCGAATGGAGTTCGAAGGACTGTCACCTGACAAGCAGGCCAAGTTTTTTCCCCACGGAGATCTGCTCGACCCGTGCCGGTTGACCGTCGTGACGACCGACGGCAAACGGCTTGACGTTAGTCTGCGAAGCGTGTCCGTCTCTACCGGACCCCAGCGCCGCGCCTTCGACGCCGTCACCGATGTCTACGCCCGGCGACCACTCAAGCCTGGAAAGTTTCAGGAAGCCGTTGCCGACTTGTTGGCAACGATTCGCGGTTGGGGCATCGAGCCCGATGCAGACCTACTCGACTTGACCAAGAGGGGTGACGTTCCCGGGCATGGAGATCCCGGCATCACGTACCCCGCCCCAATCAACGCCGGCAGCATGGCACTTTCTGAGTTGCTCCATCTGGAGGTCAAGCTCTACCCCGACCCCGACCGCGGCTGGTTCTACTTGATGACATTCGCTGTGCCACTGGAGCTGCGGCCTGGACACATCCATCTGCAGAATGAGAAAGCCATCCACCATCGCGCCATCGAATCAATCCGTTCGGTCCTCGCCGTCCCCGGCCAGATCGAGGAGTTGTTTCCGCTCGCGGCGCACCGCTTCAACAACTTCGTCTTCAAGGACAGAGACAGCGACTTCCGTAAGACATGGTCTACAGAAGCCTGGTGCAGCGACCGCTATTTCCTCACGATGACGGTTCCCGTCGAACTTGACAGAAAAGACAAGACCGTCACGAGTCTGGGCGGCGAGCCGACGTTTGTCCTCCAGGAGGTCGATGTCCTCGCGCCCGCTCCCAACACCGGAGGGCGTCTGGATCCGGTGTGGCGGCGTGAGCACCGCTTCGATCTGGCCACCTGGAACAAACTGGTCGCGGCCGGCGGCGACTTCTCGGCCATCGGCATCGAGATCGATCCGACGCCCGTGGCGCAGTCCGGCGACTTTCTCCGGCGTTGGCGGAACCACAATCAAGAGGTCCGCCTGCTCCGCGATGTCCGCGAGCGGGCCGTCACGTCCGCCGTGAAGTTCCTGCCGTCCGCGATACAGATCGAGCGGATGTTCTCCACGAGCGACAAGAAACAGGTGTTTCCATCCACGGACCATTTCTTTTCCACCTACGAGTTCAACGGCAAAGACAGCGTCTTGCGCAAGACGTTCGTCACCGAGGCCTATTGTGGCGGCCGGTATCAGCTCACGATGCAGGCTGACGTCGAACTCGACAGGAATGACAAGGTCATCACGAAGCTCCGGGGCCAACCCACGTTCGTGCTCCGGGAGCTCGAATCGGTGGAAATGCCGGACGGTTTTTATCACCGGGACGTTCCACGATGGCGGCGGGAGGATCGCTTCGATCTCGAGGCCTGGAACAAGGTCGTGGCAGCCGACGGTGACTTTTCCGTGATCGGGATCACGATCGACACGACGCCACAGTCGAAGTCGGATGCGGAACGTGAACGGTCGTACGTCCACAGCCAACGCAGTCACCGCGATCGCGTCAGCCTGCTGGACGCCGCAGCGGGCGATGGCGACGCACGCCCGAACACAATTCCCGAACCCGAAGATCGGTGACGGCAGCGTTCTTATCCCATCAAGCTGCCCAAGCTGCGGCGATGTGGAAGCGCGGCTGGCGTGGTTTGACGCAAAGCTGTTCCCGGCCTGGAAGGTCTGGCGGGCCCGCGCCCAAAGCGGACGATCCTGGGTCGCTACCGGAACTTCGCGTCACTCTGGGGGCGTCCCGGAAGCTCGTGACCACGGCGGGAATGACCAAGGAAGGCCAGGCCAGCTTCGACAAGGTGCGCAGCAAGTGTCAACTATTGGATGCTGGGGGCACGGTTCGGGTGCCCTGCGCCCACTCGCCGGACACTGGCCGTCGGCCCCGGGGTGTCTTCAGCCGCCGAGCCGAACAGAAGCGCAGCCGTCACCCATCTTCCGTCAGCGGTCGAGGGGCAGGATCCAGACGTTGCGGAACCTGGTCGGGCTGTCGTGATCCTGGAGGAACAGCGGTCCACGACCCGTCTCCAGCAGCCGCTTCTCGATGCCGCGCAGGTGGTCGGTGACGCCGTGCAGGTAGGGATGGTACGGGGATCGCGGCTCGGTGAACGTGACGCCGTTCTGCACGAGGAAGCCGTTGAGCCAGGCGGTGACGCGGCCCGGCGTCACGATCCGGCCGGCCGCATCGCGCCGCGGCGCGATGAAGCGGACGTCGAACACCTGCCACTCGCCCGCCGGCCGGGCCGCGTTCACGATCGGCCGCGCGAAGCGATACAGGCTGCCCTGGTCCTGGTCGCCCGGCGACTGGACGTCGGCGGAGTCGTAGATCTGCAGTTCGTAGTGGCCGTGGAGGTAGAGGCCGCTGTTGCCCCGGGCGGCGGGATCGACGGCGAACTCGACGTGGATGTCGGCGTCGCGAAACACCGGCCGCGACACGAGATGGTTCGACCGCAGGCCGTTCGGCTTCACTTCCAGGACGCCGTCGCGCACCGGCCAGTCGATCGGGCCGCCCGCCATGCTGGTGAACGCCGGCGCGTCCGGCGCCGGGCCGGTGCCGTCGCCGAGAAGCAGGATCGCGCCGGGCGGCGGCTTCACCGGCAGCGGGGCCTGCACGGGATGGAAGGCGGGGTATGCGGCAGGCGGCGCCGGCCTGCCGAGGAGCGTGCGATCGGCGAAGTCGGCGAACCGCCCCCAGTCGTAGTCGATCAGGTCGTGACGGCCGGTTCGCACGTGGTAGCCGATCGTCCGCCCCACGGGCGTGTCCACCGCGGGCCAGGTGTCGGTGCCGAGGCCGGTCAGGCCGTGGAGTTTCCACACCGGCTCGGCGGCGACCGCCGCGAGGAACTCGCCGCGCGGGTCGGCCCAGCGGTCCTCGACGGCGCTGGCGACGTACAGCGGTCGCGGCGCCACCATGGCGAGGAGCACATGCTGGTCGAAGGGCATCGCCGCCTCGCGGCCGGCGAAGCCGGCGAACGCGGGGCAGAACCAGTGGGGAAACCGGCGGCCGATCGCCGCCACCGACTCACCGAAGTCGCGGCGCGACAGGGCCGCGCCGGCGCAGCCCGAATCGTTGGACACGACCATCGCGAACCGCTCGTCGCAGGCACCGGCCCACAACGCCGCCTTCCCGAGCCGCGAATGGCCGACCACGATCACCCGGTCGCGATCGACCTCGGGCAGCGTTCGCAGCCAGTCGAGGATCCGCGACAGCCCCCAGGCCCAGGCGCCGATCGCGCCCGGTTCGTCGGCCGGCAGGTCGCCGGCAGCGGGGCGGCCGAGGGACGGGAGCACGCTCTCCGCCCGGCCGTCGGGCCGGTCGGGAAACAGGTCGCCGTAGTACGCGGTCGCCATGCCGTAGCCCCGGGCGAGCATCGTCTCCACCGGCCAGCGCTGGGCGCACGTCCCCCGCGACCGCTCGCCGGCCCGGTTCCCCTCGATGCCGATCCGCGGGGCGTCGGCCAGCCACGACGAGCACAGGCGGATGCCCGGATCGGGATGCTCCGCCTGGTTGCCGTGGAAGTTGAGCCCGAGAAACACGGGGACGGGCCGGTCCGACCGGGGCAGGTAGAGAAGCACGTCCACGGGCCGCGGGGCGTCTCCGAGTTTCAGTCGGGCCTGCACCCGCAGGGCGGGCCGGTCGCCGGCCAGCGTCACCGCCGCGCGTTCGACGTCGCCCACCACGGTCACCGCCACCGGGGGCAGCCGGCGGCCAAACAGGTTCGCCTCCAGCAGGGAGAACTGCCGCGGCCGGACGGTGTCGCGCCACGCCGCCGCCGACGCGGCGCGGGTGCCGTCGGCGCCGGCGAGCACGTCCGGGAGCGTGTACGTGCCGACCGCCGCTTCGTCGTAGTTCACAGGCGGTTGGGCCGCTTGGTCGTGGTTCGCCGGCGGCTCGGCCGCCCGGCCGCCGGAGGACACGATGGCCCAGGCCATCAGCCCGGCGAGCAGTCCGCGGACGGAGATCCCGGAGGCACGGTTGGCGGCCATGGGCGGTTGACGCGCGAGCGCCGGCGGGCTCAGGGGGCGGGGTTCACGTCGCAGGCGACCCGGAGCCCGAAGTATTGGCGGGCCAGCTGCGGGCCGATCTTGGTTTCATT
>JBIKKQ010000061.1:0-17711 GCA_044360305.1 Pirellulales bacterium | reverse complement strand
CGCACCCGCGAACGAGGCGAAGCCGCCCGTCACGACGCCCTGCGGCGAGACCTGCTTCACGCCGCCGACGCCCCCCTGCCCCTGGGTTGCGAACAGCCCGTTGGCCCAGCCGTCGCCGTCGCTGTCGATCGCCGCCACATGCCCGGCCACGGCCGCGCGGCCCGGGGCCCCGAAGGCCGCGAAACTGGCGAGCCGGGCATTGCTGCCGACCGTGCCGTCGATGACCTCGGTCGCGCCGCTGCGGCGCCCGCCGGTCACCATGATGTCGGGAATCTCGTCGAGATTCACCCGGGCCGCCGCCACGGAGACGCCACCGAGGAACCCGGGAGACAACGGCCGCTTGGTATCGACGACGGTGGGCGTGCCGGAGACGTCGTAGACGCGAACGATCGGCGCCACGGTCGGCCCGTTGCCGACGAGCAGTTCGGCCCGGCCATCCTGCCGCGCCGCGTTGCCGACGACGCCGTTGGTGAACGTCCCCATGTCCGCCGCCGCCACGCTGGCGCCACCGAGGTAGGTATCGGCGAACGGCTTCACCGTCTTCCAGGGCGTGGCCTCGAACCCGGCTCCGGCCGGCAGGCCGCGAAACACGCGGACCTCGCCGCTGCCGGTGGCCTTGGCCACCGCGATGCCATGCCGGCCGTTGCCGTCGAAGTCGCCGGCGGTGATGTCGAGGCCGCCGCGCCAGTCGTTGCCGAACGGAGACAGCCGGTAGGCCGGCAGTTCGACGCCGGCCATCGTGTAGACCCGCATCACGCCGGCCACGCCGACGCCGGGGGCGACGGCGATCTCGTTCGTGCCGTTGCCGTCAAAATCCCCGATCGTCGCCCGCACGCCCCCGCGAAACCCGCTCGGGTAGGGCTGGAACCTGGCCTGCTCGGCGCCGGTCGTCGGATTGACCACGCGCACCACCGGCGTGCTCTCCCAGCCGACGTCGCTGGTGACGACGATCGCGGTTGGGGCCGGGCCGAGCGTAAACGGAGCCGGCGTGTCGGCGGCCATCACCATCCGCGGCTCCAGCCGTTCGACCCCGTCGAGCAGGGCCCGGGCGGACGCCCGCGCTCGGGGGGAGCGGCGCTGCGGGCGGCCGACGATCATCGCGGCGCGGGGGGCTGGCGTCGGCATACTGGGTCGCTCCGGTGGATGCAGGCTCTACGATGCACCGTAGTTTAGAGTTCGCTCACGATCCACATTTCGGCCAAAAACGGGGCTCGGGATGACTCGCGCGGCCGAAAATCTGGCAGGACGACGGGGCCGGGCATCCCCGCCCCGGCGCCGCGGTGCCGCGGCCGCCGAGGGGCCGATCGACCGGTTTCGCCGCTGGTTCGCCGCCCGCGGCTGGGAGGTATTTCCGTTTCAGGAGGAGGTCTGGCAGGCGGCCGCGGCCGGCGAGAGCGGGTTGCTGCATGCCCCCACCGGCACCGGCAAGACGCTCGCCGCCTGGCTCGGGGCGCTGGCCCGGGCCGAGGGCTCCAGGATCGATCCCACAGCCCGGCGCGGCCCGCTGGTCGTCTGGGTCACGCCGCTCAAGGCGCTCGCGGCCGACACTGCGGTCGCGCTCTCCGCGCCGCTCCACGCCCCGGACCGCGTCGCCCACGGGCTCGACGTCGGCATCCGCACCGGCGATTCGTCGGCCGCCGACCGGCGTCGGCTCCGTGCCCGCTGGCCGGCGGGGCTCGTCACCACGCCGGAGTCGCTGACGATCCTGCTCTCGCTCGAGGACGCGCACGAGATCTTCGCCGACCTGCAGACGGTCGTCGTGGACGAATGGCACGAGCTCCTCTCCACGAAGCGCGGCGTGCAGACGGAACTCGCCCTCGCCCGGCTGCGGACGCTGCGGCCCGACCTCGTGACCTGGGGCCTGTCGGCCACGCTCGCCAACCTCGACGACGCCCGCGCGGCGCTGGTCGGCCCGGCCGCCGCCGACCGGGCCCGGCTGATCTCGGCCCGCATCCCGCGCCGGCTCGACATCGAGACGCTGATCCCCGCGCCGATGGAGCGGTTTCCATGGGCCGGCCACATGGGGATGCGGCTCCTGCCGCAGGTCGTGGCCGCGATCGACCGGGCCGCGACCACGCTCGTGTTCACCAACACGCGCTCGCAGGCGGAACGCTGGTTCGAAGCGATCGCGGCAGCGCGGCCCGACTGGAAGCGGTCGCTCGCCCTGCACCATGGTTCGGTAGACCGGGATCTGCGGACGCAGGCCGAGGAGGGACTGCGCCGGGGCCGGCTCAAGTGCGTGGTCGCCACGTCGAGCCTCGACCTCGGGGTCGATTTCGGGCCGGTCGAGCAGGTGATGCAGATCGGCAGCCCCAAGGGAATCGCCCGGCTGCTGCAACGGGCCGGCCGCAGCGGCCACGCGCCCGGCGCCGCCAGCCGGCTCGTCTGCGTCCCCACCCACGCCCTCGAACTGATCGAGTGCGCCGCCGCCCGGCAGGCGGCCGAGGCGGGCACGGTCGAGTCCCGGCCGCCGCTCACCGCGGCCCTCGACTGCCTCGCCCAGCACGTTGTCACGGTGGCCTGCAGCGGCGGCTTCCGCGAGGCCGACCTGCGGGCGGAGGTGAGCGGCACGCGGGCGTTCGCCGATCTCGACGACGCCTCGTGGCGTTGGGCACTCGACTTCGCGGCCCGTGGCGGGCCGGCACTCGCCGCCTATCCCGACTACGCGCGGATCAAGGAGCGGTTCGGCCGCTGGTATGTTGCCAGCAAGGCGATCGCCCGCCGCCATCGCCAGGGCATCGGCACGATCGCCGGCGACGCCACGGTGGAGGTGAAGTGGGTCCGCGGCGGACGCCTGGGAACCGTGGAGGAGTCGTTCGTGTCGCGGCTCGCCGCCGGCGACCGGTTCCTGTTCGCCGGCAAGCCGCTCGTGCTGTTTCGCTTCGACGGGCTGACGGCGTGGGTGAAACGTGCCCGGGGCCATGCGGCCCTGCAGGTGCCGCGCTGGAACGGCGGCCGGATGCCCCTCTCCACGCTGCTCTCGTCGGCCGTGCTCGACCTCGTGGCCGACGCGGCCCGCCCCGGCGCCGGCCGCCGGGCGCCGGGCGAACTGGCCGCCGTGCTGCCGCTCCTCCGCGTGCAGGCCCGCTGGAGCCGGCTGCCCGACGCCGACACGCTGCTGGTGGAACGCTGGCGGGGCCGCGACGGCCTCCACGTGTTCCTGTTTCCGTTCGCCGGCCGGCTCGTTCACGAGGGGCTGGCGGCCCTCGTCGCCTGGCGGATCGCCCGCAGCCGGCCGACCACGCTGACGATGGCGGTCAACGACTGGGGCTTTGAGCTCGCCGGCCGCGACGGGTTTCCCGACGATGCGCGGGCCTGGCGCCGGCTGTTCTCCCCCGTCAACCTGCTCGACGACCTGCTCGCCTGCTTGAACGGCACCGAGATGGCCCGCCGGCACTTCCGCGAGATCGCCCGCGTCGCCGGCCTCGTCTCCGGGGGACGGCGCAGCGACCGGCAGACGCAGGCCTCGGCCGGCCTGATCTTCGACGTCCTCGCAGAGCACGACGCGGGCAACATGCTCCTCGCCCAGGCCCGCCGCGAGGTGCTGGAGCGGCAGTTCGAGTTTCGCCGCCTTTCGGATACGCTCGAGTCGCTGGCGCATCGCGACATCCGCATCGTGGAGACACCGCGACTCACGCCGCTGGCGTTCCCGATCTGGGCCGAGTTCGTGCAGTCGCGGCTGACCACCAAGGACTGGCTCGCGCAGATCGCCGACATGGCCCGCGACCTGGAGCAGTCGGCCGCCGGTGACTGAGCGGTCGGGGAGGGATTCGTGCACGGAATGCGGATCGTCGTCGCCGACCCCGGGAATGCCGCTGCGATCGCGGACGCCGACATCGCCCTGCTGCCGGGCCGGGCCGCGCTGCTGCCCGCCACCGCGACGCTGCTCGTCGCCGACCTGCATCTCGGCAAGGCGGCCACGTTTCGCCGCGCCGGCATCCCGGTGCCCGAGGGCTCGGCGCAGGCCGACCTCGACCGGCTCGCGGCGCTCGTCTGCGCGACCGGCGCCCGCCGGCTGCTGATCCTCGGCGACCTGTTCCACGCTCGGAGCGGATGCACCGCGCGGGTGACCGCCGAGTTCGCGGACCTGCGGCGCAGGCTCGGCGCCACGGAGACAATCCTCGTCCTTGGCAACCACGACCGGGCGATCGGAACGCTGCCGGCCACGATCGGCCTCGACGCCTGCCTGCCCGCGCTCGACGAGCCGCCGTTTCACTTCGTCCACGAGCCGGCCGCGCCGGGCGAGCCGCGCATGCACGGACCGTTCACCGTCGCCGGCCACCTCCATCCCACGGTCTCGATCGGCGTTCCCGGCAGCGGGCGGATCACCGACCGCTGCTTCGTGGCCGACGACCGCTCGCTCGTGCTGCCCGCCTTCGGCTCGTTCACCGGCGGGCACCGCGTGGACTGCGCGGCAGGTCGGCGGGTGTGGATCGCCCGCGACGACGGCGTCGCCGAGGTGACGCGGATCGCCGCCGCGGCGGCGCGGACGCGACGCTGATTCCGTCACGGGCATCCGGCCACGCGCGGTTCACGAGCCTCGACGCGTCCATGCCGACGGCATCGGTGGATCGGCCAGTCGGTAGCTGGTGCTCCGCCCGCCGGCAGCGCTCCGGACGAGCACGCGGCGGGCGACGAGATTCTGGATGTCGCGGAGCGCCGTGTCGGCCGAACACCTGGCGAGTTTCGCATATTTCGACGACGTGAGCCCGCCTTTGAAATCGTCGAGCAGCCGATTGACGACGAGCCGCTGGCGGTCGTTCACCGGCGGCCCTCCGTTGAGCATCCGCCAGATCGCCGCCTTCCGGAGCACGCCCGCGATCAGCCCATCCGCCTGATCGATGGCCCGTTCGAGACAGCCGAGAAACCACTCCAGCCAGGGCGTGATGTCACCATCGCCCCGCTGCGTTCGTTCGAGGATCCGATAATACTGCTTTCGCTCCGCCTCGATCTGCGTCGACATGCTGTAGAAGCGATCCGGGCAGCCGTCGGCGCGGGCAAGCATCATGTCGGCGAGGGCGCGAGCCAGCCGGCCATTGCCGTCCTCGAAGGGATGGATCGTGACGAACCACAGGTGGGCGATGGCTGAGCGGAGCAAGGGGTCCGCGCCGTCTTCAGTGTTGCACCACGCCATGAACGTCGCCATTTCGTCGGCAATCCGCTCCGCTGCCGGGGCTTCGAAGTGCACACGCTCGTGGCCGAGCGGCCCCGACACGACCTGCATCGGCCCCGCCTCGACGGGCCGCCAAGCCCCCACAGCGATCGGCCGCGTCCCGCTGTAGCCGGCAGGACACAGTGCGGCATGCCAGCCACACAGCCGCGCCTCGGTCACGGACTGCGACGCGTTTTGCGTGGCGTCGAGCATCACCTCGACGATGCCCTCGACATTGCGGTCCACGCGGCGGACTCCAGCCTGCGGCATGCCGAGGCGGCGGGCGATGGATGAGCGGACGGCGTCCGCATCGAGCCGTTCGCCCTCGATGGCCGAGCTCCGCACCACGTCGCTGGTCAGCACCTCGACCGCGGCCTCCGACCGCAGGTCGAAGCCGAGGTGCGTCATCTGCCCGAGCAGCAGGCCCTGCTTGTGCCGCGCCCGCCCGAGGGCCGGAAGAACGGCCGCCGCATCCCAGGAGAAACTCGGCCAAGCCTTTTTTTCGTGAATAAACACGTAATCCCCGCATAATGTGCGGTGATTATGCCACCATTCGCCGCACGGCATGGTCGGTCAGCGCCGCTGACGCTCAGCCGAGAGGCCGCGGCTGCGTCACGGGCAGCCGGCCGCGCGGAAGCCGACCGGCAGGCGGTCGAGCAGGTCGCGGGCCGTCATCGACGTCTGGCCGAGGTCGGCAGCCGCCGAGTCCCCTGCCCGGCCGTGCACCCAGACCCCGAGACGCGCGGCGGACGCGGGCGGAAGCCCTTGGGCGAGGAGCGCCCCCACGACGCCGCTGAGCACGTCACCGGTGCCGCCGGTCGCCATCCCCGGATTCCCGGTCTCGTTTCGCCACTCGCGGCCAGACTCCCGGCCAGGAACGGCGATCTGCGTTCCAGCCCCCTTGAGCACCACGACGGCGTCGATCGCCGCTGCCAGTCGGCGGGCCTCGTCTTCGAGCCACGGCCGCCCGCCGGGGGCCGGCGCCGCCGGATCGCGGCCAAGCAGTCGCAGCATCTCGCCGGCATGGGGCGTGAGGATGCGCGGCCCGGCGTGGCGGCGCAGCGTTTCCTCTCCGGTCCGGGCGAGGGCCCAAAGAGCGTCGGCATCGAACACGGCCGGTTGCTCGAGGTCGCGCCACAGGTCCACGACGATGTCGGAGGCGGCCGCGGATCGGCCGATGCCAGGCCCCACGACCAGTGCATCGGCCCGGGCCGTCCGCGCGCGGATCGCCGCGGCCGCCGGCGGCGCGAAGCCACCGGCGGCGGACGGCAGGCCGACCGTCATCACGCACGGATCGAATGCCGCTGCGATCCCGACCACGCACTCCGGCACGAGCAACTCGACGAGTCCCGCGCCACTTCTCAGGGCGGCCATGGCGGCGAGCGCGGGCGCCCCGGCCATGCCGGCCGCCCCCCCGACCACGAGAACCCGGCCGAAGTCCCGCTTGCTGGAGTCCTGCTCTCGGGGCGCGAGCCGGGGCAGGTCGGCGGGGATCGCTGGGTGCGGCATGGAGATCGGCCCGCGGCGTTCGGGCACGATGCCCAGACCGACATCGTACCCCGGCTAGGTGCCGGTCTCCAGAAATTGCCCCCTCACGAGCCGGGCCCGCGAACTCCCGCCCGGCCGCCGACCCGCGGCCGGGCGGGGAGCGTCGCGGCGATCAGCGCACCAGCACGGCCCCCACCGCGGCGGCGGCGGCCACGGCGCTGATGACGAGGCTGCCGCAGACCTGCGCGAGCCCGTCCGGCACGGCAAACCGCGGCTCGGCGGCGACCCGGGTCGGCTGCTCGTCGGCGGCGGTCAGCGCCTCGCGCAGACCGGCGAGCGACTCTACATCGGTCCCGACCTCGCGATAGCGCCTGTCCGGATCGGCACGCAGCAGTTCGAGGAAGTCCTCCCCGGCCATGTCATCCAGATCGGCCCCGACGATGCACAGGTCGAAACGCAGCCGCCGCATCAACGCCCGAGCAGCGACGGCGGACGACCGGAAATGAACCTGAATCTGCCCCTGCCGCGCGGCCCGGGCGAGATCCATATAGTGTTCGAACCGGCTATCGACCACGAGGACGTGCGGCGTAGCCGTTTCGGCCGCCGTCTCGGACACCGAGTCGTTCCCCAACGCGACGATCGTTCGCATGACTATTGCCCTTAGAAAAGAAAAGAGAAAAGAAGAGAAGAAAAACCCACGAACCGAGTTGGGAATGACGGCTGCGAGGAAAACAGACCAGCGCACAGAAACGTTGAATGAGCACCCCTCGAACCGAAAAACCCGCACGGGCCACGTGCATCCCTCGTGCCAAACCATTCGAGTCTCGCGACAGCGGCCGGCCGATCGCTCCACAACGGCCGAAACAGCGTGTCAAACAGGTCCCTTGCCGGGGCACTGCCAGTGCGGCGTACCACACGCAAAAGCCAGGCAGCCCGTCCGAGTGGTGCGATTCGCTCCACGTTCGCCGGCAGGCCAGCGGCGAATCGCACCGCCCGGCGGTGCGATTCGCTCCAGTCGTCTCCCACCACCCGCGTCCATCCCGGCACCGCGTCGGCGTGGAGTCCGCTGCGGAAAAACCGCTCTCCCCCGCAGCTCCTCCCCGCGCTGCCTTGACTGAAACCGCGGCCCCGGGCTACCTTCCCCGCGATCCGGCCGGGAGGCGGCCGCGTGGGAGAAACAACGCCAGTCATGTGTGCCGCCCAAAACTCCGCTGACCTGTTCGACGTCAAGAAGGTTCGCCGGCTGATCGAGCTCATGAAGGAGCACGATCTCTCCGAACTGGATCTCAAGCAGGCCGACAACCGGGTCCGCATCCGCCGCGGCGGGGAGGTGGTCGCCTACACCGCACCTGCCGGTCCGGCGGTTGCCCGCTCCGCTCCGGCCGAAACCCAGGGACAGGCCGCCAAGCCGGCTGATACCGACGCCCGGCTGCTGGTCATCAAGAGCCCGATGGTGGGGACGTTCTACCGGGCCTCGGGCCCGGATTCCGCCCCGTTCGTGAAGGTCGGCGACCGGATCGGGCCGGAGAAGACAGTCTGCATCGTCGAGGCGATGAAGGTGTTCAACGAGATTCCCGCGGGGGTTTCCGGGCAGGTGGTCGCGATCCTGGTCGAGAACGGGGCGCCGATCGAATTTGGCCAGCCGCTCATCAAGGTCGACCCCGAGGCCTGATCCCCGCGTCATGTTCACACGGATTCTCATCGCCAACCGCGGGGAGATCGCCCTGCGGGTGATCCGGGCCTGCCGCGAACTGGGCATCGAGACGGTCGCCATCTTCAGCGAGGCCGACCGCGGGGCGCCCTACCTGGAACTGGCCGATGAGGCGTTCTGCGTGGGGCCCGCCCGGGCCGCCGACAGCTACCTGCGGATCGACCGGGTGATCAGTGCCGCCGAGATCGGCAACGTGCAGGCGATCCATGCCGGCTATGGGTTCCTCTCGGAGAACTCCCACTTCGCCGAGGTCTGCCGGTCCTGCAACATCGAGTTCATCGGTCCGACCCCCGAGGCCATGGAACGGGTGGGAGACAAGAACTCGGCCCGGGCCCTGGCCCGTGAGGCGGGCGTGCCCACCGTGCCCGGCAGCGACGGTCTCGTGGCGAGCGAGCGCGAGGCCCTGGAGATCGCCCGGAAGATCGGTTTCCCGGTGCTCCTCAAGGCCACGGCCGGCGGCGGCGGCAAGGGGATGCGGGTGGCGGCCAACGATCTGGCGTTGGCCAGCGCCTGGCAGCAGGCTTCGGCCGAGGCCCAGGCCGCCTTCGGCAACCCCGGCATCTACATCGAGAAGTACATCGAGCGGCCCCGGCACGTGGAGATCCAGATCCTCGGCGACCGGCACGGCAACATGTTCCACCTCTGGGAACGCGACTGCTCGACGCAACGCCGGCACCAGAAACTGATCGAGGAGAGCCCCTCGCCCCGCCTGCCCCAGGCCATCCGGCAGAAGATGGCCGAGGCCGCCGTCCGCCTGGCGAAAACGGCGGGCTATTACTCGGCCGGCACCGTCGAGTTCATCGTCGACCAGCAGGACAACTTCTACTTCATCGAGGTCAACGCCCGGATCCAGGTCGAGCACCCGGTCAGCGAGATGGTGACGGGCATCGACCTCGTCAAGGCCCAGATCCGCGTGGCGGCCGGGGAAAAGCTCGACCTCGATCAGAAGTCCATCGTGCCCCGGGGGCACGCGATCGAGTGCCGGATCAACGCCGAGGATCCGGCGGCCAACTTCCGGCCGAATCCCGGCCGCATCGAGCGGATCATCGCCCCGGGCGGCTTCGGCGTCCGCTTCGACTCCCACGCCACCACCGGCTACATGGTTCCGCCGCACTACGACTCGCTCGTCGGCAAGCTGATCGTCCACCAGCCGACGCGGCGCGAGGCGATCGACACCATGATCCGCGCCCTCGGCGAACTGCGGATCGAGGGGATCAAGACGACGGTTCCGCTGCACCTCGAACTGCTGCGAAACACGGCCTTCCACGAGGCCCAGATGGACACCACGTTCGTGGAGCGGATGCTGGCCCAGGAGACGGCAGGGAGAGCCTGATGATCGAGTCGTTGTCGCGGCCGCCGAAGGCGGCCCACCATTTCCGGCGCGTTGCCATCCTGTTCGCCGGCGGGCCGGCCCCGGGGGCCAACGCCGTCATCTCCACCGCCGCCACCTCCTTCATGCGCGAAGGCACCGAGGTGATCGGCATGAAGCACGGCTACTCGTCGCTGGCCGACTACTCCCCCGCGAAGCCGCTCGTCGAGGGGCGCGACTACATCAAGATCACGCCCGAGTTCCTCAAGCGCACGCGAAGCGGCCAGGGGATCATGATCGGCACCGCCCGGACCAACCCCGGCAAGCACGTTTCCGCCCTCGCCCACCTCGACGACCCCGAACGCTCCCAGCCGTTGCGGAGCGTCTACGAGGGGCTGCGGTCGCTCGGCGTCGAGGCGCTGATCTCGATCGGTGGCGACGACACGCTCAAGACCGCCAACAAGTTCAAGCTGTTCCAGGACCGGCTGCCCGCCGATGCCCGCCGGATCCCCGTCGTCCACCTCCCCAAGACGATCGACAACGACTACATGGGGATCGACTTCACGTTCGGCTACTTCACCGCCGTCGACACGCTCGGCGGCGAGATCCGCAACCTGCTCTACGACGCCGAGGCGAGCCGGGCCTACTTCCTCTGCGAGACGATGGGCCGCAGCGCCGGCTGGCTCTCCTACGGCGCCGCGATCGCCGGCGAAGCGAGCCTGGTGATCAGCGTGGAGGACATCCATGGCAAGTACCGCAGCGAGGAGACGATCACCGAGCCCGACGGCCGTACCCGGGTCAAGCCGGTGATGGCCATCGACGCCGTCGTGGGGCGGATCGTGAAGACGATGCGGGTGCGCGAGGAGCAGGAGGGGAAGTCCTACGGCGTGATCGTCATGGCCGAGGGGCTGGCCGAGTACCTGCCGGCGTCGGCCCTCGAGGGCATCCCCCGGGACGACCACGGCCACATCTCGATTTCCCACGTCCAGCTGGGGAGAATGTTCGCCAAGCTCGTCGCCGACGAGTTCAAGCGGCAGACCGGTCGGTCGCGCAAGGTGGTCGGGCTCCAGCTCGGCTACGAGGCCCGGTGTGCCAAGCCGCACGCCTTCGACGTCATGCTCGGCAGCCAGCTCGGCGTGGGAGGCTACCGGGCGCTCGCCGAACGGGGCCTCGACGGCGTGATGGTGAGCGTCTCGGGCCAGCTGGACCTGAACTACGTGCCGTTCGCGGAGCTCGTCGATCCGAACACGCTCGTGACGGTCGTCCGCTACGTGGAGCGCGGCAGCGACTTCCATTCGCTGGCCCGGTTCCTCGAGACGTACGTCAACGAGTAGCGGCGACGGGCCGCGGGACCTGCCCGGCCGCGCATGGAGACGGCGCCGACGTCAGCCCGTCGTCAGCGTGCCCTTGGTGCTCGGCACGCCCGGCTGGCGCGGGTCGGCCTCGACGGCCCCGCGGAGCGCCCGGGCGCCGGCCTTGAACACGGCCTCGGCGATGTGGTGACCGTTGCGGCCGTGGTGGAGGATGGCGTGGAAGTTCATCCCCGCCGTGGCCGCCACCGATTCCCAAAACACCTCGACGAGCTGGGCGTCGAATGTGCCGATCGTCGGCACGGGAAACTCGACCGCGAACACCACGGCCGTCCGGCCGCCGAGATCGACGGCCACCGTGGCCAGGGCCTCGTCCATCGGCACGATCGCGTGGCCGTAACGGCGGATCCCGCGCCGCTCCCCGAGCGTCGTGGCGATCGCGGCCCCGAGGGCCCGGCCCACGTCCTCGACGGTGTGGTGGCCGTCCACGTGGAGATCCCCGCGGCAGCTGATCCGCAGGTCGAAGAGCGAGTGTCCCGCGAGCAGCGTCAGCATGTGGTCGAAGAAGCCGAGGCCGGTGGAGATCTCGGCCCGGCCGGTGCCGTCGAGGTCGAGCTCGACGCGAACGTCGGTTTCGGCGGTGGTCCTGGTGATCGTGGCGGTGCGGGACATGGATCGTTCCTCGGGCTGTCGCGGTCCGGCGGGGCCGGGCGTCAGATCGTCCTCAGGCAGGCGAGCAGGGCGTCGATCTCGGCATCGGTGCCGACGCTGATCCGCAGGCCGTCGCCCCAGCCGGGATAGTTCATCAGGCGGACGAGGATGCCGTTGGCCTTGAGCGCGTCGTAGATCGGCCGGTGCGGCCGATCGGGATGCGTGCACCAGACGAAATTCGCCTCGCTGTCCACGGCGGCGTAGCCGAGCGACCGCATCGCCGCCGTGAGCCGCGCGCGGGTGGCGAGGATCCGCGCCCGGTTGTCGGCCAGCCAGGCCTGATCGTCGATCGCGGCCGTCGCGGCGGCGATCGACAGGGTGTCGCAGTTGTAGGAGTCCTTCACCTTGCGGAGCTGCTCGATGACCTGCGGCTGGGCCACGGCGTAGCCGAACCGCAGGCCGGCGAGGCCGTAGGACTTGCTGAACGACCGGGTGACGATCACGCGGTCGTTCTCCCGGACCAGCCCGAGGCAGTTGCTCGCGGCGAAGTCGCCGTAGGCCTCGTCCACGACGAGGGCGCAGGGCATGCGGTCGGCGAGCGCCCGGACGCGGTCCGGCGGCAGCAGCGTGCCGGAGGGGCTGTTGGGGTTGGCGAGCAGCGCCAGTCGCAGGTCGGGCCGCGCCGCCGCGAAGCCGTCGCCGAGCGTCCAGTCGCGGTCGTAGGAAAACTCCTCGCACTCCGCCCCCTGGATGCCGGCCAGGGTGCGGTAGAGGATGTAGCCCGGGTAGGCCATCCGCATGCACTGCCCCGCACCGACGAACGTCCGCACGATGATCGTCAGCAGGTCGTCGCTGCCGTTGCCGCAGATGATCCACTCGGGGTCGATGCCGAGGACCTCCGCGGCCCGCAGCCGGAACGGCGTGGCGAGCGGATCGGGATAGCGGGCCAGCGTCCGCCCTGCGGCGGCGGCGGCGATCGCCCGGGCCACGGCCGGCGACGGCGGATAGGGGTTTTCGTTGGTGTTGAGCTTGATCCACTTCCCCGCCTGTGGCTGCTCCCCGGGCACGTAGCCGGCGAGGCCGGCGATGTCGGGCCGCACGAGGCGGTCGGTCGGGGGTGACGTGGCGGGCTGGGTCATGACCTTGGGAGTCTACCTCACGCCCGGACCGCAGGCGGTCCAAGCGTCGCCGCCGGCACGATCCGCACGACCGGAACGGCGATTGGGTGCCGCACCGCCGGGCCGGCAGGTGTCTCCGCGCATTCACCGGTCGTGGTTCGCCGGCTCGGGGGCGGCAAAAGTCTCGTCGCTGTGGGCCGCAGCGGCCCGACGCTCCTCGAGCGTTCGCCGACCCCCTCACCTACCATGACAGCCGGAACGACGGACAGGCTGAGCGGGATTCAGTTCATCCGTGCGATCGTGGAGGCAAAATCTCCCACGCTCGTCGGACAGCAACCTGCCCGGCTCCTGCCTGCGTTGCAAAAGCGTCAGGAGAGCCGCGTCTCGACGCTGCGCCGGTGGGCCGTCAGCCCCTCGGTGTCGGCGAGCGTGCGGATGTCGGCGGCGATCGCGGCCAGGTCCGCGCGGGCCAGCTTGATCACGCTGCCACCGCGGAGAAACTCGTTGGCCGACAGGCCCGCCGCGAACCGGGCCGTGCCGCCGGTGGGAAGCACGTGCGACGGTCCGGCCGCGTAATCACCGGCCGCCACCGGGCTGAACGGCCCGAGGAACGCGGCCCCGGCATGGCGGATCCGGGCCAGCGTCGCCTCCGGATCGCGGGTGTCGATCGAGAGGTGTTCGGGGGCGAGATCGTCCGCGATCGCAGCCGCCTCGGCATCGCTGCGGACGATCACGATGCCGCCGAACCGGGCGAGGCTGTCCCGCGTCAGGTCGCCGCGCTCGAGCACCGCGACCCGCGTCTGCAACGCGGCTTCGACGGCATCGGCCAGCGGCCGGCTCGCGGTGACGAGGATCGCGGAGCCGGGCGAGTGCTCGGCCTGGGCGAGCATGTCGGCGGCGATGTATTCGGGATGCCCGGTCTCGTCGGCCACGATCACGATCTCGCTCGGGCCGGCGATCGAGTCGATCGAGACGTCGCCGAACACGTGCTCCTTCGCCAGCGCCACGAACAGGTTGCCGGGGCCGACGATCTTGTCCACGCGGCGCAGCCCCGCGACCCCGTAGGCCAGCGCCGCCACCGCCTGGGCGCCCCCGGCCCGGACCACCGTGGTGACCCCGAGCTCGTGGCAGGTGGCGAGGACGTGCCTGTTCTCCGCGCCGAATTTCGTCGGCGGAGCGACGACGACGATCTCGCCGACCCCCGCCACCCGCGCCGGCACCACGGTCATGAGCAGCGTCGACGGATAGGCGGCGGCGCCACCGGGGACGCAGACGCCAACCCTGTCGAGCGGGAGATAACGCTGCCGGAGAACGCCGCCACCGGCGAGCGGCACCTCGACGTCGCGGGCGAGCAGGGCCCGCTGAAACCGCTCCACGTTGGCCGCGATCCGGCGGACGGCGGCGAGAAACTCGGGCTCCACCTCGCGGTGCGCCGCCGCCAGCGTCGCCGCCGGCACGAAGAGCGCGTCGGCCGCGATCTCCACGCCGTCGATCCGCCGCGTGTAGTCGAGCAGGGCCGCGAGGCCACGCTCACGCACGTCCGCGCAGATCCGTTCCACCACCTGCCGGGGCGTGAGCGGCGCGCCGAACACGTCGATCGTCCGCTGCCGGCTCGCCGGACTCACCATGTCCCCCTGCGACACGAGCCTGCCGCGCAGGGCCTCCAGCCGGCCGCGGCCGTCGGGCGCATCGAGGTCGATCCGTTCGCAGAGCGGCTGAACGCTGGGCATGACGCCCAAAGGATACCCCGATTCGGCCGGCTGACGAGCGCCGGCGGGCGTTCACCGTTAACAGTCAACCGTCAGCGGATCGCGGCGACCGCGGCCCCGGGGGCCTGCCAGCGGCGGTCCCAGACCGCAGCGAGCCGGGCCAAGCCCCCCGCTGCGGCCGCCTCCACGCCCGCCTTGTCAGCCCCCGTCTGGCCGCCGATCTCTCGCAGGATGGCTGCACCGCGGGCGGCCAGGGGCGCCGGCTGCCCCGCCGTCCGATCGCCGAACACCGGATCGCCCGCCGCAACGGCCGGCGCCGGCCGCGCCGAACCGAGCCGGCCATCCACCGCCACTGCCCGCGCGAGCGCCTCGTCTGCGGGGCCTTCGCGGCCAAGGGCGACGAGTGCCACCGCATGCCGAACGTGGATGTCGGGCTGATCCTGGGCGATCGCCGCCGCACGGCCGTAGGCTTCGGCCGCGCGGGCGAGTTGGGCGGCATCCTGACCGGCGGCGCGGAGGTGACGATCACCGACCGCCACGAGCCGCGCGGCCCGGAGCCGCGCTGCGGCGCTGCTCGCCCGCATCGCCACCTGTCGTCCCGCGGCCCGGGGGGCCGCCGCGATCACCGGCCGCGGCGCACCGCCGCCGGCCCGCACCACCGCCTGGCCTGCCGCGGGTCTGCCCATGGGCGCGGCTGCCGACAGGCCGAGGAACGGCATCACGCCCGCTGGTCCGAACTGCGGGCCGACACCGGCGGGCAGCGGAACGGCATACGGCGTCCAGACGGCACCGCCGGGCCATGCCTGCCAGCCCGGAAGCCAATTCGTCGGATAGCCACAGCCCCAGACCGGCACGGGCACGACGCCGCCGGAGAAGAACGTCGCGCCACCGCCGGCCGGCACCGAGAGGAACACCGAGTCCACCGTCCGCCACGTCGTCGCGCCGCACCAGCCGCCACCCCAGAACGGCCCGCCGCATGCGACCGCCGGACCACACCAGCCGCCCCAGCCGGGACGGCAGAAGCCGTAAGGACGAACACCCCAGCCGCCGCCCCAGCCCCAGCGGGACCAGGTGAACGAGTAACCGATGTTGCCGACGCCGCAGGCCGGGGTGACCACCGGACCGCGGCACCACCAGCGGCCCGCCTCCGCTTCGGCCGCCGTGCCCAACGCACCGATGACGACGACCGCGCTGATGAACCGCCGCAGGTGACGCATGCCGAACGACCTCCCGTGTCGATGGAACGCTCCAAGTCCGCCCCATCATTCTACAGGCCGGGGATTCGCCGGACCACGATTCGGCCCCGGGACGTTTGCAGGCGGCGTTTTGGCTTTTGGCCCACGTTCCGGTATCGTGCGGCCGCCGTCCATTTCCCACTCAGGACGGTCCCGGGCTCCCCGCCCCGGACCGGAATCCCGCGACACCGATGCCGACCGTCACCACGGGCACGAGCCTTGGAATCCGCCTCGGGCTGTCCCCCGATCAGGCGGCGCGGCTGGCCGCCCTGAAGACGGCCGAGCGGATTCAGGAGTTCGTCAACCGGCTCCGCTGGAACTACGAAATCGCCGGGCCGACGGCCGACGCCGTCGTCACGACCCTGAATCGGGGCAGCGCGCATTGCATCGAAGGCGCGCTGGTGGCGGCCTGTGCCTTCTGGCTCGGTGGCCGGCCGCCGCTGCTCCTCGATCTCGGTGCGGCCCGCGGCGATGTCGATCACGTCATCGCCGTCTTCCGCCGTCAGGGCCTGTGGGGCGCCGTGTCCAAGAGCAACAGCCCGTTCCTCCGCTACCGCGACCCGGTCTACCGGTCGCTGCGTGAACTGGCGCTCTCCTTTTTTCCGCAGTACGTGAAGGGGCGCAGGAAGACGCTGCGCAGCTATTCCGTGCCGCTCGATCTGCGGCATCACGACCCGGCGCTCTGGGTGACGCGGCCCGGCTTCTGCCACGAGATCGTCGATGCACTGACCGGATCGCGGCACTATGCGATCGTTTCCGGCGGCGCGGCCGGCCGCCTCCGGCCGATTGACACGATCGAACAGCGGGCCAACCGGCTGCGCGAATACCCCAAACCGCCCCGCTGACCACTGCAAGCCCCCACCCTGAGGAGGGGATTTTGCTCTGGAACCGGCCGAACTATTCGGCTAATTCTTTCCGCCGTTCATCCGCCCGGAAGAATCCATGGCCGCACGCCCCATCGATTGCTCGCTTGCTTGGTGCCGCACGCGTCTCGTGATGGCGCTGCTGTTCGTCTGCGTCTCGGCGACAGGTTGGACGCCGTCGGCCGTCGTGGCGGCGGACTGTCCGGGCCCGCAATGTCGCGGCCACCAGTGCGGCGGCAAGGGCTGCGGCGGAAAGGCCTGCTGCCCGCATTGCCCGGTCCGCCCGGCGGAGTTTGGCTTCTACGGCACCCAGTGGCGTCGCTGGCCATCCCAGGCACTCCCGCCCCGAGGGCCGACGTCGGCGCCCCTGCCGGCGGTGCCGCCCGCGTCGGTGGTTCCAGGAGCCAACGAGGAGTCTCCCCGGCGCAACGTCGTGCCGCTGCCCGGCAGCGAAACGCTTCCGGATGCGCCCACGGCCCCGTCTCCCGCCGGCCCCGATGGCCCGGCACCCGATCGATCGGGCGCCGCCCCGACCAGCGATCAACGTCGGGCCGCGATCGTCGCCGAGGCGACGGCGGCCCGGTCGGCGCCGCCGGCCCAGCAGGAGGAGTTCGCCCGTCGGCTCGTGGCCATCGTGCTCGCGGAGCATGATCCGTCGATTCGCGGCCTGATCGTCGAGACCGCAGGGGGCCTGCAGACTCCCTCCGCCATCGCCATCTGTCGGGGAGCGGTCTCCGACCCGGATGCCCGGGTGCGGATGGCGGCCTGCAACGCCTGGATGCGGCTGGGGGGAGCCGATGCGGTGCAGGTGCTCTCGCAACGCTGCCGCGAGGACGAGGATCTCGGCGTGCGGCTCCGCGCCCTGCGGGCCCTCGGTGAACTGAAAGACAAGACGGCGATTCCGGTCGCGGTCGCGGCGCTCGACGATCCCGATCCGGCGGTGCAGGCCCGGGCGGTGCAGGTGCTCAAGCAGTTGTCGGGCCGCAATCTCGGCAACGATCCCGAGGCGTGGCGCAAGTGGGCGGCCAACCCCGAGGGCAAATCCTCGTGGAACTTCGCCGAGTCGCTGCGGGGACTGTTCTAGTTTTCCCGCTTGAGACGCCCTCCGGGCGTCTCAAGCTCGCGCCTTGGATGCCAACGACAAGCGTTGCCATCCAAGGCTGTG